>JAYUFG010000202.1:0-2175 GCA_043738845.1 Planctomycetaceae bacterium | reverse complement strand
ATCAAGCGGCACAATGGCCACTCCCAGGCCCAGGTGATGAATCACCCGGTCGTAGTAGCTTTGCCACGTGTCGCGATGGACCGTGCGGTCGGCACCCAGCGGGGAAAGACCCATATTCGAGAATTGCGGGAGCAGGAACATCGCTTGCAGATTTTTCGGCTCGGGTAAACCGGCTTCCGCACTGGCCTTCGCCAGATTGAGCGAGCCGTCCAAAAACCGGAGTGAAACGGGCGTGAGCGGCTCAACTGTTTGCGGCTTCCCGAAGCTGCGTTCGACCGCCGTCATAAATTTCTTAGTGTCTTGGTCGACGATCTTGTCCATCGCCGTTTGATCGACGTACAAGTTCAATGCCCGCTTGAGAGAAAAGTTCGTCCCACCCTGCAGTCGCACGAGGGTCGGTCGCACGGCGTCTTTGAATGTTTTGATCCCGTCCGTGTGACAACGGATGCACGACAAGCCGTTGCGAACGATTTTGTCGGTCGCGTTTTTATCGACGACGATTTCGGTCGGGGCAAAATCGAGTCGGTCCCCCTTAGCATTGCAAACATAATAACCGTGCATTCCGTTGGGGAGACTAAACACCATTTCGCCGCCCGTCTGATGTAAATCAATCGGGTCTTTAAGCATGTTCTCTTGTTCGGTACTGGTCTTAAAATCGAAACTCTTCCAATAGCAGCCGAACTGGGCTTGGTGTCGCTCGACCACGCGATTGTTGCGCGAGACGTTCGAGTCGGTCATGCCGGAACGCTGTGCCCGCAGGTTATCAACGTCATATTGCGAATTGACCCGTAAGATGTTTTCAAAGTCTTCGAGTTTTTCCGGCAACTGCAAAAAGTCGTGATACAGCGGAGGGAGCGTCGCCGTGCTGACAAACCAGTCGGAGCGAATGTAACCAATCGGACGAACCGGTTTGCAGTACGGGAAATACTCTTTCACCAAGCCGAGATAGGCGTCGGAGTTTTCATGTATCACGCCGTAGGGATATTCCAGCAACGCCAAATCAAACAGGTTGAAATTCGCGTAGGCTGTGTTCGTTCCCTTGTACTTGGAGTAAACCTGTTTTTCCCAGCCCAGATTCCGGATGTCGATTCGATAAACTGTGTAGGTTGGCTCGATGGCTTTCGGAATCACAATCTGCGGTGCCCAGGTCAAGTGATTGATCGCTTTGATCAAGGCTTGTCGTTGCAGCGTGAGTTCCTCGGCCGTTGCGCCGCCGTCCAGAATATGCGTGAGGCTAAAATAGCGGGCGTACTTGCGTTGATCGGCCGTTAACCGTCGCACGTCGTTCAAAATGCTGTGCAGCGTATATTCCACGCCCAGGTGGCCCACTCGCGGGACTTCGTCGACCTTGCCGTCGGAAGGTGCTTGATCGGGAAGTTGCGCCGCATCGATCGAGTTGGCACCCGCCGCGATCCAATCGCGAATGTCGGCAATTTGCTGATCGGTCAAGCGCGGTTGATCCTCGGGCGGCATCATTTCGCCCGCCTTGGCGGAGACCAATTTGAAAATCGGCGATTCGTTGACTTTGCCGGGCACTAGTTTCTTTTTGGTCACGAGCAATTCGCGGTCGAGGATTTTAATACCACCTTCAGACTCTTTATCTCCGTGGCATTTGAAGCAGCGTTGGGTGAAGATCAATTGAACACGAGCGGCGAGGGGAGCGGGGCCTCCTCCTCCACCACCAGCGGCTGGGCCACCGCCGTTGGCGGCAGGGCCGGGGTTTGGCCCGGGACCGGGGGCTGGTCCGGGGCCGAGCCGCGGACCGGGATTTACGATTGGGCCGGGGCCTGGACCGGGACCCTTCGGTGGTCCTTTGATTAGAAACTTCGCTTCGGAAGGTGGCAAATCATCCGGTGGAGGCGGTGGAGGCTGACGATTCCCTTGCGGTCCTGGTCCTGGTTGAACATTGGCCGGTGGATTGGCGGCGAGTTCCGCCGGATTTGGGGCACCAGCAACGATCCACGCTTTAATGATCGCTTGCTCTTCGGGAGGCAAAGCCGGTTTGCCCTTCGGCATTTCTCCTTTGATAACGATCCGCATCAGTTCCGAACCGTCCGGATCGCCGGGAATGACCAATTTACGGGCTGGATGAACGAGCAACGCATAATCCGAAATGTTCAGCGATCCTTTGAGTTTTTCCGGGTTCGCACCATGACAACCAAAGCAGCGGGCTTG
>JAYUFG010000201.1:0-15387 GCA_043738845.1 Planctomycetaceae bacterium | reverse complement strand
GCCAACTTAAAAGCGGCAGAAGCTGCTTGGTTGCCCGATTTATCCACCGGTCCTCAGTACCTGCGTCACGACGGACGAATTCAGACGACACAGGGGGACATTATTTCGGCGTCGAAGCAAAGTTTGTTCATGCACGGCGATATTTCCCTCTCGTGGAACACCTCCCAGGTATTATTTGGGCACCTGATCGAGGAGCGACTGACGGCCGCTCAAGAGGCACAAGAAACGACCGTCGATAACAATGTTCAACTCGATGTCTGTCTGACTTACCTCGAACTGGTTCGGGCACATGCGCGGCTAATTATTAATGCTGAATCGCTCGTTCGTGCCGACGAAATGCTTCACAATGCGGAGGCCGCCTCGACCGCTGGGTTAGGAAAAACTTCCGCCGACCTCAATCGGGCTCGTACCGAAGTCGAGTTGCGACATCAGGCTCAATTCGACCTTCGAGTGCAAGTCGCTTCACAAAGTGCTCGACTCGCACGGCTGTTGCGGTTGAAACCAACGCTCGATCTGATTCCGGCGGACACCACCGTCGTTCCCTTAACTCTTGTTTCCGGAGATCAAGGCTATGACGAATTAGTCGCCATTGCGTGGAGTCGCCGACCTGAAATGCGAAACAGTCGCGCCATTGTACAGGCCGCCGACACCGCTTGGCGAGAGGCCCAGGTTGCTCCTTGGCTCCCCAAATTACAAGTTGGATACACCGCCGGAACGTACGAAGGCGGTGTCAATGACGATCTGAGTTCGTTCGGCTCTCGTAGCGACGGTTGGGCCCAAGCGACGTGGGAATTGCACAACTTTGGAGCGGGCGATCATGCTCGCGCACAGGCCCAGCAATATAAATTCGATGAAGCCAACGCTCATGCGGTCGAAGTCGAAACACAAATTGGCGAAGAAGTCGCGACAGCCGCCAAGGTAGTTCAATATCGCAAACAAAGCCTAACCCATTCTCAAGAGGCCGTTCGCCAGGCGTCGGAAACGTGGCGTCGATTGCGAGAATCTTCGTTTGGTTTGGCCGAGAAACAATACGATCCATTGCAACCGTTGATTGCCTTGCGTGACTTAAATCAAGCGCGAGTCAGCCACTTGGACGATGTGATCGAATACAATCGGGCCGAATTCCGCTTGTACTGGGCTTTGGGACAACCGCCGATGTGTGCATTGCAGAACGCTACGCAGGTTCCGCCCGAAAATCTCAACTACTTAACAACACCAGTACTCACAAAATAGCGGTCATAAAGTGATCGCGATTTCAACCCACCCCGTCGCCGACGGTTTTTGCGTGCGAACGCAATTCGGCATTTAGCATTGGAGTATGTTGTCGTGTTTTGCACAATTCGCCATTTTCATTTGCGTTTTGCACTCAGCATATTTGCGGTATTGTTGCTGCTAGCGCCACCGTCCGCCACCGCCCATGAGCCGAAAGCGGGAATTTCCGAAATAGAACAACTGTGGCAGCAAGCAAACGTACAACAGGCGGAATTGGACGACTTAAAAGCTCAAATTTATGCGCAGCACGAGTTGCTCTCGCGGTCAAGTTTTGCACCGTTGCCGCTGAATTCCGACAAGACTGAGCTACAACGTGAACGCGAACCGGCGAAAGACGAGCCGGGTTTTGAAGTCGGCAGCGACCTTCGAGAAAACCTGCGCTGGGATGTGGTAAAAGGAATTGTTTTCGAAACTCCGAATAAAGATTTCATTTCCCACTTTGGTTTTCGGATGAACCTCGATTTGGTAAGATTCCAAGAGACAAATGGTCTTCAACAAAGTGCCGGATTTGGTCCACTCGAAGACGGAATGTTCTTTCGGCGTATTCGCCCTTCTTGGGACGGTGTGGTCTATGACATTGTCGAATTTCAAGCCCAAATCGCACTCGAACAGACAGATTTTAATGTCCCCAATCTGAACGAAATGTGGGCCGGACTGAAGGAAATTCCATTGTTCGGAACAGTTCGTATCGGTCATATGAAAATTGCACAAGGTTTTGAGGCGGGGCAATTCTCGTCTGATCGCTTGCAAACCTTTTTGGAAAAATCATCGTTCTCCGAAGCACTGTTGCAAACATTTGGAACTGGAGTGTTTGTCACCAACAACGCGGCCGATGAACACATCACCTGGGCAGCGCAGGCGTACAAGCAAGACAGTTTGAATAACAACATTGGTGCCGATTTCGCCAATGGCGCATTCGGTTATACCGGCCGACTGACCGTGTTACCCTTCTATCAGGATGAAGGACGCCACTTGTTGCACCTCGGTGTATCGGGCACCTATCGCGTGACGCAACCGACATCGGTCGGTGGGCCGGGCGTGACCGATTTTCGTGCTCGACCTGAAATGCGGGATCAGATCGGCACGACTCCGCTCGGAAATTCAAATCGCCTCGTTGACACCGGCGTCATTCGTTCCGACGCGAATTCTGTAATCGGAAGCGAGTTGTTTTACATTCTTGGACCAGCGTCTCTTCAGGCCGAATACAATTGGGCAACGATTGACGACGCCGTTGTCAACAACGTCCAACGGGGAAATCTGCCGTTTCAAGGGGGATATGTAAAACTCAGTTATTTCTTAACCGGCGAAAATCGAATGTATGATCGTCGCTTCGGTCGGCTCGGTCCGAACTACTCAAACGGACCCTATACGCCGTTCTGGCTCGTGCGGGATGGCAACGGCGATTGCTGCTGGGGAAGTGGGGCCTGGGAAATCGCCGCGCGATACTCGTATTTGAACCTAGACGACCGCGCTATTTCCGGTGGCAAGACCGAAGGCTATGCGTATGGGCTGAATTGGTATCTCAACCCGAGTCTCAGCATTCGGACCGAGTATCTTCACCAAAACGTCTTCGGTGGCGGCCCAAATCCCGACGGCGTCGTGGACGGATTTGGAATTCGCACGCAATTCTTCTTTTAGGTTTTAGGCCCAAACGGCTTTAGTGCCCAAATGCGGACCCAATCCGCGTCTTGCGATGGTTGCGAACAGACGTTAGTGTAATATCGTCGTTGCACGTCGTTTGTTCCGGGCGAGAAAGCCCCGCACAGCCCACGCCTTTCTTCGAGAGCCAGACCATGAAATTCATCGAGCTGACCGGAAAAATGTTACACAAGGTGATTACCGATCACGAAGTAACCGCCGCCGACTTGCATAAGTCGGGCGTGGATGACGAGACGTTCGTGCGGATCAATAAGCAGGGAGATATTGAAGTTCGCCGTCGCGACCGCTGGGACGTGATCGGCGGCTTGATCGGCGATTTTGAACACCGGCTGCAAAGGGTCACCCATTTAACTTGGGCGGGCGACGACGAAGCCTAAATTTGTAATCGTTTAGGTCGCGACAGTTTTTTCCGTTGACTATCTCCTGCTCCTGAACACACATCTCTCATGGAAGAATCCTCTGCTCCGTCGCCGCGAACCGCTCCCCGTTGGAAGCCGATCAAGGCCATCGACCGTCGCGTGCTGGGCGTCCTGGCTGAAAAAGCCAAGACGACGCCCGACCAATACCCATTGTCGTTGAATTCGCTCGTCAGCGGCTGCAATCAAAAGTCGAATCGCTATCCTTTGATGGAACTCGAACAAGACGCGATTCAAGACGCAATTGATCGTTTGAAGCAATGCGGTGCGATGGTTGAGATTCAAGGGAGCAGCCGCGTCGCCCGATTTCGACATCTGCTGTACGACTGGCTGGGCGTCGAAAAGATCGAACTGTCGGTGATGACCGAGTTGCTGCTGCGCGGGGCGCAGACCGAAGGGGAACTTCGCCAGCGGGCCGGCCGAATGGACACCATTGCTGACTTAAATTCCTTGCGGGGTCTCCTGCAAAGTTTGCAGGGCAAGGGGCTTGTGCAATCGCTCACGCCCGAGGGGCGGGGGCATGTCGTCGCCCACACGTTGTACGAAGAGCGTGAGTTGGAGAAAGTGCGGGCGGAGTTTAGTGCGCAGGCGATGAACGCCTCGTCGGCTGCGCAGCATGAAGAGACGATCACTCACACTTCGCCACCGGTGTCACGAGCGGCGGTTCCTACTTCTGCGCCAGCGAACACGGCAGGTCATACGGCACAGGAACTTACGCAACTCAAAGAGGAAGTCGCCAGCCTGCGAGAACAGGTTTCCAAACTGCGCTACGATTTCGAGCAGTTACGTTCGGCGTTGCAATAAAATAAAACGACGTACTATCCCATCACGTATCAACCGCCACCCTCTTTTAAGTCCCAACCCATATTTCCCGCGTTCCCCTTGAGATCGCGTTCGGCCGACTTCGCCCAGGGAGTATTAGGATGGTCCTTGATGACCCGCTCCAGGTACATGCGGGCTTTCTTGGCCAAGTTGTCCACACTGCTGATGGAGGTTGTGGAGGGAGCGGCGGAGATGATCCAGCGGTCGCTTTCCGCCTTGGCGAAGGACTTTCCTTTGAGGGTTGCGAGCATCGTGTCGATTCCTTCCACACGCGCTTTGGCTGCATAGGCCCGACCGATAGCGAGATCAAAATTCGCTTGCCAGCGGGCTTCCTTGAGATTGGCGCGGTCCGGTTCTCCCGCCTGCAACATTTTCAAAAGTCGCTCAATACCGCCATCGATGCGAGCCGACGTTTGTTGCGTTTTGGTGATGGAGGAATTGAAGTTGGCTTCGCTCCCCTTTTTGTAGTACATCTGCGTGCCAGTAGCGTCATAGACTTCCACATGTCCACCCTCCTTCGCCGCTTTGACCAGGGCGGCTTTTGCTTTATTTCCGGCCAGGATCGCGTCGAACTTTTCCTTCGAGACATAATCCGGTGCATACTTGCGGAAATAGCCGGGGTCGAATTGGCCGGTCATACTGCCCGCCAATGGACGTTGGGCGAAGAACTGTCCCCCCGTTTCTCCGCACAGACGTCCGATGCCGAAGGGTGGAAAGCCGGTGTCGTTGAGGTCATTGTCATTCTGCCGGTCGGGATAGTCGAGTTCAATCCGCTCCCAGGCGAGCGATTCGGTGATGCCCGCTTCTGGCCCGCCCAGGTTTTTCGCCGCAGCTTGTGAGAACGGCGTCGAGGCACCGATTGCGAAACAGGGAACCTCGGCCTTTTTGAGAACGCCAACGGCCGCATCAACGTTCTTATAATCGGTTCCGACGTCGCTTCCTGGCTTCAGCGACAGCAAGACCATAATCATCATGCACTTTTTTTCATCGCGAAAGAGAAGGAATTCGTCGGCCGCTTTTTTGACGGCGGCAAAGGTGTTGGCTTTTCCGCTGGCCTCGCTGATTCCAGTAATCGCAGTCCGAATATCCCCCTCTTTGCTCAGCGGCTCCTTGGTTGCGAACTGCGCATCGTCGGAGTAGGCAACAACCGCACCGTAAAGTTTGTTCGGTGGATTGTCGCCGACCGGCTTGTCAGCACCCTGATACATCTTGGTCAACGCCGATGTCGCATCGCTCCGCATTTGAGAACCGCTCGTGCGGTCGATCACAAACACGACGAGCGTATCACGAATTTTCAATGCGTCGCGAACTTCGAGCGAAACTTTTTCAATCGCTGAGGTCGAGGAAAAATTGCTCGTGCCCGTGGACGTGTTACGGCCATTGTTACCATCGTTGGAGTTCGAGACCGGTTGCTGACCACCCCCGGCGATCTCCTTCGCAAAGTCGAATTTTTCTTTTTCCTTCGGCTTGGTTGTCTCGGGCGTTTTGGTCTTGTCCTTGACGGCAACGGTTTCTGTTTTGGCAGGTGCTTTCTTATTGTCGGCAACCTTGGAAGTTGTAACCGGCTTATGAAACAGGTCACAACCGGAAAGCATTGCGATCCCCATTCCAAACATAACCGACAGCCGCACAGCGGAATGATACATGACTGCTCCTCGTTCCAGAATCTGTTCGCCGGACAAGAAAGTAGGGCTTTCCAGCACGCCCTTTATTTTAACGACTCGACCCGCAGTTCGCCAAGGTCGGGCGAGTTCTTCCTCAATAGAAATTGAATTCTTGGCCCGCTCAGGGTAACATGGACCCCGGGGAAAAATCCCCCTTTGATTTACGAAAAACATCTATTTTTGACTTTCCATGCTGCTCTACATCGTTCGTCACGCTTGGGCCAAGGATCAGGATTCGGAACAATTTCCGGACGATTCGTTACGCCCTTTGACCAAAGAGGGCCGGGCACGCTTTCGCCGCGTGGTCGAAAAAATCGCCCGGCGGGGAGTTGCTCCCGAAGTGATCGCGACCAGTCCTCATGTTCGCTGTCGGCGGACGGCCGAGATTTTTGCCGACGGATTTTCGTCGCAGCCGCCGGTTGTCGATCTCGAATCGCTCGGGCCGGGAGGATCGTGGTCCGATTTGCTCGACTGGACCAATCGCCAAGAGAAGGAACGTGTCGCCTGGGTTGGTCATGCGCCGGACGTCGAACAATACATTGCTCAGTTGATCGGTTGTAAGGCCACCGCAGTGCGGATGCCGAAAGGTTCGCTGGCGGCAATCGAGTTTTCAGGCAACATCGTCATGGGCCAAGGAGTTTTGCGCTGGCTGACGACGGCCAAGATGCTCGGTGCGTAATTTGAATAGGAGCATAAATACAACGACGGCGTTCTTCCTTTGAATATCCTCTCGCCTTTTTTTTGAGAAATCGTTATTCTGGGAGTATGAATACCGATCCTGCCCACACCGATCCCGCTCACGATGTTCAGCTTGCTGATTCGGCCGATGACGGTCGCCCCTTTAAGATTCAGGTGGCTGACCGAGTTTCGCGGCTCCCCGTCTATTTGTTCGCCCGTATCAATCAATTGATGTACCAGAAACGCCGGGCGGGTGACGACGTCATCGACCTCGGCATGGGAAATCCGACCGATCCGCCAGCCGATCTCGTGATCGAGAAACTGGCCGAGGCGGCCCGTGATCCAAAGAGTCATGGCTATAGCCCTTCGCTCGGGATCATGCAGTTGCGCCGCGAGGCGTGTGCGAAGTACATGAAAAAGTGGGGCGTGCGGCTTGATCCCGAGACCGAATTGATCGCGACCCTCGGCTCGAAGGAAGGTTTCAGCCACATGTGTTTGGCCCTGATGGGGCCGGGCGACACCGCAATTGTTCCGGCTCCGACTTTTCCGGCGCACCTGTACGCGGTCGCATTGGCGGGTGGAAATGCGATTTTGCTCGATGTTTCCGACAACGAGAAGTATCTCTCGAACATTGCTTACACCTGCGAGAATCTTTATCCGAAGCCGAAGCTCGTCATTCTCAACTATCCGCATAATCCTTCGACGGTGACGGTCGAGCCGGAATTTTACGCCGACGTAGTGAAGCTGGCCCGCAAGTACGGCTTCATGGTCATTAGCGACATTGCCTACGCGGACGTGACGTTCGATGGATACAAAGCTCCCAGTTTTCTTGCCGCCCCGCGTGCTCGCGAAGTTGGTGTTGAGTTCTCGACCATGAGCAAGGGCTACAACATGGCGGGTTGGCGAGTTGGTTTCTGTGCGGGAAATACCGAGATGGTCCGCGCGCTGGGGACGATCAAGGCCTATTACGACTATGGCATGTTCCGGCCAATCCAGATCGCGGCGATCATGGCCTTGCGACATACTGATGCACTGGTCGAGGCGCAAGCCCTGGAATATCAAAATCGCCGCGACGTTTTGGTCGATGGCCTGCGCAGGATCGGTTGGGAAGCGACGCCCCCCCGTGCAAGCATGTTCGTCTGGGCAAAAATTCCGGAGCCGTGGGCGAAAATGGGGTCGCTTGATTTTGCTATGAAGCTCCTGCAAGAAGCCGACGTCGTCGTTAGTCCCGGCGCGGGCTTCGGCCCCGTGGGCGAAGGGTATTTGCGACTCGCCCTGATTGAAAATGAAAATCGGCTGAAGCAGGCCGTCCGCAATATCGCCCGCTGTTTGGGAGCCGATAAGAAACCAGCTAAGCCAACAGCGTGAGAAAAGTCCTCCCTCTCCCTCCGGGAGAGGGAACAAATCGACGACTCCCGCCGTGGTTTCTGCGGCACATCAAGGATGAACATCAATGGCGAAGAAGCGTTTGCGGAAGTTTTGGCATCATGTTCTGGACGTGGTCGATGGCGTGACCGGTCGGAAAGTTCCACCCCGATTTATGCCCAAGGAGTTGGTTGAGGCGTACACGCTCGGTGGAAAAATTCCCGTTCTGCATAAATATTTCAACAATCTGAATACGGGCGGATTGGTCTGGACGCCCGATTCGCCGGAGTGGGATTTGGATAAGGTTCGTCGTCGCGAAACCGATTACTACTCGAAGACCGACACGTATCTCTATGAGGCACTCGACAAATATCTGATTCGCGACAAAGAAGTCGTGATCGTCGGATCAGAATCACCCTGGTACGAATGTATTTGCACATCCTACGGTGCGAAAGTCACGACGATTGAATATCGCACGGTCGATTGTTCGATTCCGGGCTTGAAGGTCTTGAAGCCCGACGAATTTGCGAAGACCCCCACCCGGTTTGATGTGGTGATGTCGATTTCGTCCATCGAGCATGATGGCCTGGGGCGATATGGCGACCCACTTAATCCGACCGGCGACCTTAAGGCGATGAGCGAGTTTAAGAAACTGCTCAAGCCGGGCGGGCTTTTATTCTTAGCCATGCCGGTTGGTCAGGACGCCGTGACGTGGAACTCCCATCGCATTTATGGCCGTAAACGCTTGCCGATGTTGTTCGACGGATGGAACGTCGTCGCCCGCTTTGGTTTTGACGATTCTCTGTTCGACAATCCGCTCGGTCACATTGCCGATCAACCGGTGTTCGTGTTGTCGCATTAAATAATGTCGTCTTTCGCTCCGGGAAAGAACGTCCCTTCGCGAAGCGAACGACGACAATGGCGACAGCTTTTGATGCTTTGGTTGTTGACTGAACGTGCCACTGGCAAACATCGACACACTTTCCGTGTGGTTCCTAACTCGATGTTGAAATGGTTCGACGTTGATTTTATTGGGCAATGATCGCGTCGAATTCGTCTTCGGTGAGAATCGTCACGCCAAGCTGTTGCGCTTTAGCAAGTTTCGTCCCGGCTTTTTCGCCAGCCACGACAAAATCGGTGTTTTTAGAAACGCTCGAGGATGATCGGCCACCGAGCCGCGTAATCAATTCTTGAATCTCGTCGCGGTCATACTTTTGCAATGAGCCGGTGACAACGACGGTTTTTCCCGCGAGTGGCCCGTCGCTCGTCGCTTTTTTCGGGGCGTCCATCTTCAGGCAGAGCGAAGTGAGATCGTCGATTATCTTGCGACCGTAGTCGTTGTGCAAAAAGTCGTAGACACTTTGAGCAATGATCCCGCCGATCTCCGGCGTGTCGTTCAATTGTTCCACCGACGCCAGTTGCAACGCTGCCATCGAGCCAAACTGCTCGGCCAAGACGCTGGCCACTCGATTGCCAACATGACGAATCGAGAGTGCGTTCAATAACCGTGCGAGGCCTCGCGACTTGCTCGCTTTCACTCCAGCCAGCAGATTTTCCGACGATTTCTTCCCCATCCGTTCCAGGCTGGTCAGTTTTTCCAGCGTCAGCCGGTACAGATCACCATATGTTTTCACTAGCCCGTCATTGACGAGCTGCTCGACCAGTTTGTCGCCCAGCCCCTCGACATCCATCGCGTTGCGAGTGGCAAAGTAGCGAATTCGCTCCTTGATTTGCGCGGGACAGGCAACATTCGGACAGCGGATGTAAACGCCTCCTTCGTCCTTAACAACCGGCGTGTGACACTCGGGACACTCGGTCGGAAAAGCGAACGGAGCGAGATCCGTCTTCCGTTCATGCTTCTCGACGCGGACGATGTGCGGAATGACCTTGCCCGCCTTTTCGACGATCACAATGTCACCAACACGGATGTCCTTGCGTGCGATTTCTTCAGCGTTGTGCAGACTCGCGCGGGAGACGGTTGTCCCGGCCAGTTCGACCGAGGCCAGTTCCGCGACCGGCGTGATAGTGCCGGTCTTGCCGACCTGAACGCGAATCTCGTTGAGCCGGGTCGTGGCTTCGAACTTCTCGAACTTATAGGCAATGACCCAACGCGGAGATTTGGACGTTTCGCCCAACTCGGCTCGCTGCGCGAACGAACTGACTTTCAGTACGAGTCCGTCCACTTCAAAATCCAACTCGTGCAGGCTCTCGATCAACTCCTCGCAATGTTCGACCGCCGCGTCGAACGTAGGGAAGCCCTGGACATGCGGCGTCGCGGGCAGGCCGTAAGATCGCAACTCCTCAAGAAACTCGATGTGATTCTTAGCTTTCAAACCTTCGACGTATCCGACGCCATGACAGAAAAAACGGAGGCGGCGTTTGGCGCAAATTCGCGGATCGAGCAGGCGGATGCTGCCCGCCACGACGTTGCGCGTGTTGGCATAAGGTTGTTCGCCTTTTGCGCGTTGTTCTTCGTTGAGCAGAACCAGGTCTGAGTTCGTCATATAGACTTCACCGCGAACTTCGAGCTGCGGCGGAAAATGGTCGCCGGTCAAGTGGAGTGGAATCCCATGAACCGTTTTGGCGTTGTGCGTGATGTCGTCGCCAACGCGGCCGTTGCCCCGCGTTGCCCCGCGAACGAGAGTCCCATTTTCATACAACAATGACACGGCGACGCCGTCGATTTTTAGCTCGACGACCCATTCGGTCGGTTCGTTGGAAAGAAGTTTCGCGACCTTACGACCATATTCCCGCAGTTCGTCAACGCTGTACGTATTGTCGATCGACATCATCGGCACGCGATGCGTGACCGAGGCCAGTTCGCTGAACGGGGCGTCGCCGATGCGTTGTGTCGGACTGTCGGGAGTAATCAGGTCTGGATCGGCCGCTTCCAGGTCTTTCAATCGCCGCAACAGCCGATCGTATTCCAGGTCCGAGATTTCCGGATTCGATTCGACGTAGTATTTCCGGTCGTGAACGCGGATTTGCTCGCGGAGGTACTCGATTTCATAGTGAGGGTTGGAAGACATGTTTTAATGGATGCTCGATGTTTAGCAGCGACATTTTGCGAAATGGAGTGATGTCCTGATCGAATTGTATCTTGATTTGGAATGCGACAAAACAGAATGGACTTCCAAATCCACTGTTTAACAACACGTCATCGAAAGAATGAGTTTCTTGTGCCGATTCTAACCAAGATCAACCGGTCGATGCAACCGGCTTCGCTCTATTCACGTTGCCTATCAACACAAAAACCGCCGAGCATTCTTGCTCAGCGGTTTTGTGTTTTAGTCTAAGCGACATTCGTCATTTGGATTTCGTCATTCGACATTTTCCACTTACCGCCGCAGTGGCAGGCTTGGAATCTCCCCAATGGCTGGCCGGAATGCTTCCGCAGGAATTGTTTGCAATTGCGGGCCTTCCGCAGTTTCCTTTTGCAGTTCACCCGATGTACTCGCTTGCACGGTGGGTAACGTGTCATGGTGCCCTTCGATTAAGTTCGCGACCTTGGTCACGTGACCGTCGTCGTGCCACCAAGTCCATTTGCTGGTCGGGTCGCCGCTGGCATAGGCTCCATCAATACTCTTTTGGCCGTTCGGATGCCACCATATCCAGCGGCCGTTTTGCTTGCCCGTGATGTACTCGCCTTCAATCGACTTCTGGCCGTTGTCATGCCACCAAGAAAACTTTCCAACTGGCAAACCTTCCGAATATCGCCCCTCGATTTGCTTTTGTCCGTTGCGATACCAACTAAGCCAGGGCCCGTGCCGTTGCTCGCCCGCTTCTTTGAGGGCTGGCTCAATGGTGATTTTTCCATTCCACCAATCGTAAGTGGTGGCACCATACAACGGCGGATTAAGAAAGACGCCCTCAAACTTTTTCACGCCCGGGGCGTAGAACTCTGTTTTTGTGGTGAGTTTGCGACCGTCGATGAACATGTCCTTGCGTTCGACGGTTCCTTCGGCAGTCCACTCGCTGGCGTCGCCGTCCATCTGACCGTTCTTGTAGTTGACTTCCGTCATCTTCGCGCCGGTCGGATAATAGGAAACACTCTTGCCATGACGTTCATCGTTTTCAAACGCCCATTCAGTGCATTTTCGTTTCTTGCTGTCGTACACCGCCCATGTGCCGTTCAACTTGCCACCTTCAAACGAGGCTTCCGAAACGAACGGGGCTTGAAATGCTTTGTAAATCGGCGTGTTGAACATCTCGCCTTCGTTGGGATTAAACCAGCGAGTCCAGGCACCCTCACGGACTCCGTTGCGATATTCCCCAGCGGCCACAAGTTTTCCTTTTTCGTCCCACATTCCCCACGCCCCATGATTCACATAATTTCCGTCGGCGTCTTGGGCAACTTGGCGTTCGACCTTCACCGCGCGGTTTGGATAACGTTCTTGGATTACTTCCAGCGGTACGTTCTTAGCAATCTCGCGTTTGATCGTGTCGTGCGAATTACTGGTGATGGGCTTACTTACGCTAATCGACAACGCTGGCAAAGCGGCGGGCATTTCCTGCGACGGAGTGAACTCAACTTCAACGGCGGGTGTCGATTGTGGTCCGGCACCCCACGAGATTCCGTTCATGGATACGACAACGACCGCGCACTGGACGGTCGAACGTAAAAATTTTGGCGTGTTGATCCAAGCCATGTTTCAGCTCCTCGTTCTTATTTGCAGGTCAGAATGGACGGGTGAATCGATTGTTTGGTTGTCATTGCGTGGCTCGGTCGAACCCGAAAAGTGCGAACCGACACAAACGCAAGTAGTCCTTACCGTTATCATCGGAAGATGCTGCCCATCCATTTGGGCAAAATTTGCCGGATTTTTCTGTAAACAGGTCTGCTCCCCTCCAATGTGAAAAAAGCTGCGCAAAATGGGTCGAGTTTGCGGCCGTAACGCCGTTTATGAAAAATCGCGAGCGACTTTTGCGCCTCAGCACCAAGAAAGCGATCCGTCCCTGCTTTTGGATAAACCCGGCCAAGCGATGGGACCAGCCCTATTCCTTCGCGAGGTGCAGTGGGGATCCGCAGGAAAACCAATTGTCGGAGAATCCCACCCGCAAAGTCAACGTATTTCACCTTGATTCGCCCTGAACTTTCCCGCCTTTCATTGTGATCTTTTTCACAAGCAAAATTTCCTTTGACTTTTCTATCCTCCGCGCGCTAAGCTGTAGGTTGCGCCGAAGGTTAAGCATTGTTGCAGGGAACTGTTTCGCAACCAAACATTTTCAGCAGGAGAGCTAGTCATGACACTTCGTGAGATTCTCCGCGTCAAAGGGACCAAGGTTCACTCGATCCATCCGACCGCGTCGCTTGATGAGGTCGTGCAAAAACTGGTCCGTCATAACATCGGTTCGCTGGTCGTGTGCGAGGACGATGATCCCCGCGAAATGGTGGGCATCATCACCGAACGCGACATCCTGCGCGCGTGTGCTGCCAACAATACAACGTTTGATCAACTTCACGCAGGCGACTGCATGAGTACGAAGCTCGTAACCGGCGCGTTGAGCGATTCCGTGGAAGACATCATGGGCATGATGACGGAGCATCGCGTCCGACATTTGCCGGTCATGCAGGATGGCAGCATGGTCGGAATCATTTCCATCGGCGACGTCGTCAAAGCGCAACACGACGAATTGACAATGGAAAATCATTATCTCAAGAATTACATCCACGGCGACGTTGATGAAACTTCTTCCTTTGCGCTCTTCGTCCGTAATGCGCCGCGATAGGCGGGGCAGGGACGATACCGTTTGGCCCGCAGTCAGTTGAATTGCCGCTTCGTTTTCATGAAGCATCGCAATCTTTTCTGCGGCCTATTTCTGACGGCGCAATTTGCGGCGTTCCGCCCGCGATAGGTTTCGCCCGTTGCTCTCGGAATCCTCGTCCTGGTCGTCCAAATCGTTATTGGAAGAACCGAGCGTCAATGCGGGCCGCGAAGTCGTACTCGGCGAAAAATGTGGGCCGAGATCGGTCCGTTTGGAATTTCCCGAACCGATTTGAGACTCTTTGGAATCGGCCTTACGATGTGCAGGATCAACGATGATTTTCTTACCGCCGGACGCAGTCAGCTGTGGTTCGTCTTCGTCGGTTTCTTGATTCGCCGAACTGGCAGTCTTCTTTTTTGCGATTTTTGGCAATCGGACCTTGATCGGTCGAACCGGCAGTTTCCCCTCGATGTCAAAGATCAGATGTCGCCCGTAAATCCCAATCGTTAGCCAAAAACAGAGATGCCCCAGTAGTCTGGCTCCCGTCATAGCAATGACGGGCGAAATACTCGGCATCGGCACCCAGCCCATTCGCAAGGCAACATTTGCTAACCAAAAACCGACCGAGAACGAAAGCATTGCCACCGACCAGCGAGAATCACGTATTTCAAACCAAAGCCGAACCGAGATCACCGCAAGAACCACCGACCAGATTCCGAGCCACCAAGCGACATTCGCCAGTGGGCCAGACCAGTGAGTGAAATGGACCAAAATCGCTTGAAAATCGTCGTGCAAATTCGCCACTTCATCGACGCTCATTACGAAACAAGCCAGGGCCGACCAGAGCCACACCCGATACCGCGCGCGATAATCGTCGAGTCGATGCCGTCGCAGCACGTAAATCACGACGGCCATCGCACCGGTCGTAAGCATGAGCATCGAAGCAAACCAACCCGCCAGATTTCCTGAACCATTGAGATTCAGGACGGAAAGTTTCAACTCACCAACTGGGATTGTCGCTGGCAAAATTGTTTGTGAAAGTTGGTGTACTCCCAAGGCAATTCCGATAAATAGCAGCCCAACCGCAAACAACGCCAGCAAGACTCGTTTTCGCGTTGGAACAAAATCGGTGATCCGCGCCTGTTGATCAAGCTGCGCCGCACCGTGATAACGCTGTGCAGGCGACGTCGGTCCGACGTCCGACGTCGCACTGTGATCGCTCGACGACGGCACCTCTTCGGCGAGAAGCCTGCGGCGACGATCATTCTGGGCACCAAGCCGCTGAAAGTGCATGGCGAAACGGGGGGAGGGAAGGATTTGGGGCGGGAGCACGAGCCTGTCTCGGATGATTGCGCAGCAACAAAGAAGAAGCGCGCGGAGCATTCCCCACGCGAGTCCTATCGTCTGGCGTCATCCCTGACGGACGAAGCTCGGGCGGTCGGCTGACTGGGGGAAAGATGAAAGGAGCGTGCCAAAGTAGAGGATCGAATTACCCGGGCCTGCTATTTCCACTTCCACCCCAGTCAGCCGACGACTTTCGAGCGGAGGAAAACTCGCTTCATGGTTTTTCGACATTCGGCGGAGGAAAGTTTAGCCAGAGAACGCCGCCCGCCACTCTTGAATCTTGCCCAAACGTCCCAAGCCAAGGGAAAACCGTGCAAACGGTCGGCGAATTCGGCTCACTTACTTTTACATTTTCGTAACCATTCACAGTTTTTGAACTGATCTTGTCGTAAACGGGGGAAGGGGTTAGTTTATCGCGGGCATGAGCGAATCCGCAACCACTGCGGACAGTCCCGCCTGCC
>JAYUFG010000200.1:0-2185 GCA_043738845.1 Planctomycetaceae bacterium | reverse complement strand
GCCACCGTTTCTGTCCATAACTTCTGCCGGTTTTCTTTGATCTTGGTGCGGCGTTACACCTTCTCGGCACGAACCAAGCCGTCCTTATACGGGCTGAGTTCCTTGGCGAACTTTGCGCACGGGCGTGTGATGTTTTACGATTTTGGTTGCGATTTTTGGCTGTGCTGAAATCCGCCTGAAATCCTGTGCTTCAAACACTTGTTTCAAACGACTGTATGAAAACTCACACAGCGCAGATACGGGTGTTTTTAGACAATTTCGAGATTGCTAGCAAGTTTTTACCGCCAAACAGCGAAAAACGGCAAAGTACCCAATTTGACGCTTTCGAACCGAACGATGTTTTGTTTGGAGAAGCTGACGTAAGTTTGCCGATAAAGGGGACGGTGCCGGATGGGCTGCGCGCTGCGGGGAAACCTCTGCGGACAAGCAGACAGGAATTCGGCTATGAGGTTCGTGAACGAAGGGGGGAACCTTCTTCACAAGTGATGCTTGTTCCATGATACGCTCGTTGTTTATCGGATTGCTCCTCCTCTCGCTGTCGGGATGTTCACTCTTCCCCAGCAAGATGTGCCAGGAGACGGTCCATAATCCGTTTCCACAGCTTACGAAAGTCGGCGTTGCGCCGTTTTTCAATCTGTCGCATGAGCCAAAGGTCGATGGTCGGCAATTTGCGGTCGCTTATGCGGGCGAACTTTCGCAAGTTCCCGGCTATGAAGTCGTCCCGCTGGCTGTCGTAGAAGAGGCCGTCAAGCGATATCGGTTGGACCTTAATCAACCGGCCGATTGTCGCAAGCTGGCGCAGGTGTTGAACATCGACGCGATTGTGGTCGGCGTCGTGACCGACTTTGATGCTTACTATCCGCCTCGTTGCGGAATGCAGGTCGAGTGGTACACGGCCAATCCTGGTTTTCATCCGATTCCGCCCGGCTATGGAATGCCGTGGGGAACGCCCGAGGAGAAGAAGATTCCCGGCTCGGTCGTGTTTGACGCCGAGATGGCCCTCGCGCGTGAGCAGTTGAAAACGCAAACGCCCGAATACACGCCGGAAGTTGTGGCACCAGCAGCGTCAGCAATGCCAGCACTTCCAGGAACCTCCCGCGGAGAGGCGATACAAACGCCCATGCCGGAAGGATCGAAACCACCGGACGATGTTCGCAAATCAGATTCGACGACCCAGAAGAACCAAGAGGTCCGGACGGCGTCGCACGAAATCACGGTCGAACGGGGCGACCCGGACGTGTCGGCACCGCCGGAAGGTCTGCCCGCCGACTGGCCCGACCCGCGTGGATTTTTACCGCCTCCGCCGAACGCGACGAAACCACTCTTGGTTCCTAACATCAATGAGGAACCGGTGTTAAAACATGCTCGCACGTACAACGGTCACGATGCGGAGTTCACCAAAGCTCTGGAAAACTATGTCTTCTTTCGCGATGACGCGCGATTTGGCGGCTGGCAAGGATACTTGCAACGGAGCGACGACTTCATTCGCTTTTGTTGCCATCTGCACATCCATGAGATGCTAGCAGCGCGGGGTGGTTCTGGCGAAACCCGGGTCGTGTGGCGATGGGGTGCCAGCCGATAAAACCCAATGGAAGTTATCCGCGTCATGCCCGGCCAGCATTGGTTGGACGTGTTCCCGGTGAGGTGCTAGCGTCTGACCAACGCCCCCTCACTTGATCGCTGGCCGAACGATCCCTGCGGAGTAGTACGCCCTGTCCCGCAACCACCCGTGCCGACGATTGGAATCGTCGTGAGAAACGGTTACGAGATGGTCAACCCAAATCCATGGAAGGAGAGTCGTGGCCGTGTCGCATCAAGACATCAACGTGTTGGCTTTGGTCAAAGGTGACGAGCGTTACGTATTTCTGTACGACGACGCCAGCCGCTCGGAAACACTAAGGACTCTGGGTCGCTTTGCGTCGAACGCCGACCTCAGCTTTACGTGGTACGATGCGGCCGTCCTCAGCCAGAAAATCCGCCAAGAAGGGGACAAGGTTTCGCCCCCCGCTCCCCATCACATGCAGACCCGCCGCTTTCATTTGCCCACGCCCAGCGACGAGTAAGATCGCCGAGTCGCGGTAAATTCGCAAATTGATGTTGGCGATTGTCGCCGTTTGGAATAAAGTTCGATTTCTCGGTGCAGCGATCAAATTTACGAATTCTCAATGGCGAGCCGGAGGGCGTC
>JAYUFG010000199.1:0-15494 GCA_043738845.1 Planctomycetaceae bacterium | reverse complement strand
GTTGGTACGCGCAGTTTTTGCGCGTCGAGTCGCAGAATGTGCTGGCGCATTGCCAGCTTGAGAAAGGCGAGACCTTTCGGTGAATAACCTGTTTTCAGGCATGTTCTTCCGAGACTTTTACCGCGTATGCGTTGTTCGTGAGGTACAAATTATCGGACCGACTGCCCGCAAGGTTTAACATTTTTCAAGTGGCACACGGATTGCAATTCCCGTAGGTCAGGTACCCTGTACCTGACAAATAAAATCGAAAAAGCTGCGGTTGTCAGGTACGGGGTACCTGACCTACATGAGCGTGTCCGTTAAATCGGATTTACTTTGTGGAGTTTTTACCATGTTATCCTCGCTGTTCAATTCGTCGTCGATTCCTGTCCTGGAACAGGTTGCGAATTTTTCCAGCGCGCGACATAGCGTGTTGGCGGGAAACATCGCGAACATGGACACGCCCGGCTATCAGGCACGCGATCTGTCGCCGGACGTTTTTCAAAGTCGTTTGAAAGCCGCCCTCGTCGAACGCGATCAGGCCAAACAGTCGTATGGTCGAACGAGTGCAAGTGCTGGCGGCGGTGATTCGCTCGCCTCGCCAATCCAAGAAGTGACCCATTCGATGGAAGGGATGTTGCGACACGACCAGGACAACGTGAGTTTGGAACAACAGGTCGCTGAGATCACCAAGAACCAAATGCAGAACAGCATGGCCCTGTCGATTTTGTCGAGTCAGTTTCGATTATTGCAAGCGGCCATTAGTGAACGAGCGTAAATTGTTTTTCCTCGCTCCGCCACCCGCAAGCGGGTACCCGGTCGCGGCTAACCCTTAAACTAAACCCGTTACCCGTTGAGTTATCCCATGTTCAATTCACTCGATGTCAGCAGTAGTGCCCTCACGGCGCAGAGGACCCGGCTGAACGCGATCGCTGGCAACATTGCCAATATGTCCACAACGCACAACGAGGCGGGCGAGGTGCAGCCGTATCAGTCGCGGTTTGTCATTTTCCAGACCGATGAATCGGTGCAGGGGACGTTGGGCGCAGCGGGCGTGAAGGTCTCGAGCGTCGAAACGTCGCAGGTCGAGCCGCGGTATCGCTTTCAGCCGGGCCATCCCGACGCGATCAAAGAGGGAGAACACAAAGGCTATGTCGCCTATCCTAACATCGACATGACGACCGAGATGGTTGACGCGATGGAGGCAACTAGGGCATACGAGGCAAACCTGGGCGTGATCGAAGTCACCAAAAGTATGGCCCAACAGGCCTTGAGAATTTTGGCATAAACAGCGAACATTCCGCCGTTCACAAAAACAACCGTGGCGGCGAGGGGAAATTCGGAGAAATACTATGGTCAATGGAATTCAAGGAATCGGGTCGCAGCCGGTATTGTTACCGACCAATACCCCCGGTGCGCAGCAACCGAACGGCACCGGTCCCTCGTTCAAAGACTATTTGCTCGACTCGATCAAAGAAGTCAACTCGATGCAGATGCAGGCCGACAAAGCGGTCGAGAATCTCGCAACGGGCGGAGACGCCAATCCGACCGAGGTTCTGACGGCGGTGCAAAAAGCCGACTTGGCCTTTCGGATGATGATGCAAATTCGCAATAAACTCGTGGCCGCTTATGATGAAATCAAAGCCATTCGCGTGTAGACATTGAAATGAACGATGACACGTCGCTCAGGATGAACGACGGGCTGCGAACGGCACAATCAATTTAACACAACATCGAGGTCCAAGGATGGATTTTCTCAATAAAGGCGTTGCGCAACTGGCCGATCTGTTACGCTCGATGACGCCCGCCGCCAGGATCACTGCAAGCCTGCTGCTACTCGTCGTCATCATCAGCCTGGGCTATCTGTTTAATCATCAGATGTCGGGTGCGGACGAGCTGCTCTTCAACGGCGATTCGATCTCTTCCGATCAACTTCCGGCGATGGAAGGAGCCTTTGCGAAGGCCAATCTTTCAGGCTATCAAATTGACGGCGGTCGCATTCGCGTTCCACGCGGACAGAGGGTGGCGTTTATGGCCGCTCTCGTCGATGGAAATGCCCTGCCCAAAGTGATCGGCGGTCCTATCAAAGATGCCGTAACTTCCGGCGGAATCTTCGGCACGACAAAGGCCAAACAGGAAGAGCTGCACAGAAACGCACTGCAAGAGGAACTGATCCTCGTGATTCGTAATATGCGGGGGATCGAAAAGGCATCGGTCTTGATCGACTCGCAAGCTGATGGCGGACTCAGAAATAAAAAAACAATGACCGCCTCGGTCAGTGTTAAGCCGACCGGCAATCTACCGCTCGAAGAAGAGCGGGTACCCAATCTGCGAAACTTTGTCGCGGCGGCTGTGGCGGGTCTTTCACCCGACAGTGTGGCTGTTACCGACCTCAACACCGGTCGAACCTTCGCGGGCAATGCTTCATCCGGCAATGGTACTGGAATGGGAAATTCCTACGCCGAGGTCAAACGTAATTACGAACGAAATTGGGAAGACAAAATCCGTGGTGCGTTGACCTACATTCCGGGCGTCGTGGTTACAACCAACGTTGAACTCGATACCGACGTGAATCACGTCGAGAAAACGGTCAAGTACGATCCAAAAATTGCTCAGACCGATGTGATCGAATCGTCCACAACAACTTCCCAACAGTCGGGAGGAGGCGGCAATGGCGGCCGTCCGGGACCAGCCTCCAACGGTGCCAACGCGCCGGGTGCAGTCTCCTCTTCGTCCGGCAATGCGAATCATTCGCAAAATGAAACGACGAAGAATGAATCGCACGGACTAGCCGCAGGCACGACAACCGAGATCGTCAAAGCCTCCCTGACCCCGACGTTCGTTTCGGCAACCGTCGGCATCCCTAGTAGCTATATCGAAAAACTCTGGCAAGAAGCCAATCCCTCTGCTCCCGGAAAAGAAGCCCGAAAGCCCGAAGCAAAAGACATTGCCGACCTCACGACGATTCTCACCGGCAAAATTCAAAAACATGTGGGTGGGCTGTTCAATACAAGCAAAGGCAAAGTGGATACCCGGGGCTTCGTTGAGGTAGAGACTTTTCAACAACTGACCAGCGATCCGATCCCGACGCCAGGCCTTGCTGACCATGCGATGACTTGGCTCGGTCAATCGTGGACGACGCTGGGGATGGGGTTTTTGGGATTCTTTAGTTTGATCGTACTCCGTTCGATGGTTCGTGCCCCGGCCGGAAGCAGTGCAGCGGTTGCGAGTCCCATCACGGCCGCGTCCGCCGCACAAGCTGCATCACTGGCCAAAGAAGAAGCCGAAGCGGTAGAAGAAGCCGCGAACGAAGCAGAGGGCGACGGCAAGAAAACAACCGCCGCGACCCGACGCAAACGCCGCTTGAATGCTGGCCCGACGTTGAAGGATGACCTTGTAGAAATTGTACGTGAAGACCCCGACGCCGCCGCCAACATTTTGCGTTCGTGGATCGGAAGTGGAGTGTAGGGAAAAATTTTGCAGCGACGCTCGATCCGACGCTTAGCCCGCCCATCCACGGGCGATTGTTTCGCGTTAATGCTCACTCCGCCCGTGGACGGGCGGGCTAAGCGGATACGGGCTAAGCGACTATGTGCTAAGCGGGACAAGCTTGACCAACAATTTATTTACCACCGGCCCTAACTCACCATGACGAAGCCTTCACCGACATTACGCAAAGCGGCGATCCTGATTGCCAGTCTCGACGACCGGACCGCCCAACGTCTGCTTAACCAGATGGGACCGGTCCAGGCCGAACGGGTTCTTACGGCGGTCGATGAACTCGATGACATTGACCCCGACGAGCAAGAGGCCGTGATCGCCGAGTTCTGTCGCGGCAACGGAGCGGCGGCGGCGGAGATTGGTCGTGGCGTTGAACTGACGGGGAGTCTGTCACACCGGTTCGCGCCGGACCAAAGTTCAACAACTCATTCCCCTTCGGCCCCAATGAATGTGCTGCCGACTGGCGTGCCCAGCAATGCTCCCTTTCGATTTTTGCATGAAGCGAATTCGGCCATGGTCACACCCTATTTAGAACGCGAGCATCCGCAGACGATTGCCGTTGTCCTCTCGCATTTGCCACCGGAAAAAGCGGCCGACGTGATTGGCCGATTCTCAACGACTTTGCAAGCCGACGTGTTGCGACGTCTGGCGAACCTTGATGAAGCCGATCCGGCCATCGTTCGTGAGATCGAGCAAAGTCTTGAACGCTGGGTCTCGGAGCAAACGCAAACGAACAATCGGCGCGAGGCGGGTTTAGTCGCGGTCCGAAAAATCCTACAAGCCGCCGGGACGTCGAATCGCGAACTCCTTACGAACCTAGCGAAGCACGATCAAGAGTTTGCCGGAATTCTCCAAGGCAATCCGCTCCCTGCGCCGCCCCGTCGTGAGGTTTTGCCTCTGTCCGAAGCCCGCGTTATCAACGCCAAGACACCCCGTCGCGACCCGATGTTGGCCGATCTTCCGCCGCCGGTTGAGACGTGGTCCTTCGCCGACTTGGTGCAATTGAACGACGCCGATTTAGCGACGGTGTTTCAAGCGACCGGCACGGAACTAACCTTGCTGGCGTTAACGGCCGCTCCGCCAGCGATTGTCGAGCGGATTGTGCAACGACTTCCTCGACGGGAAGCGAAATTGTTTCGCAAGTCGCTGCTCGCGATGGGACCGACACGCTTGAGTGACGTGGAGAAAGCCCAACAGGAGATTGCCGCGATTGCCCATCGGTTGGCCGATGAAGGCCGCATTCACGCCCCGCACATTCGACCTTTAGCTGCCGCTTAAACAGACCACACTACGAACAAACTAACCTGTCTTTCCGCTCCACACTTTCATGTCGACCGTTATCAAAATCACCGATCCGGCTCGTCCGATCCACGGAGTGGCTTTCAGCTTCGAGGAGTTGTCGGGCCGCGCGCAGGGGTATTTGGACAGCGTCCGCACTGAGGCCGCGAAAATCATTTCCGCCGCAAAACAGGAAGCCGCAAACCTTCGTCGTCGCGCGGAGGCCGAAGGGCGACAGGCCGCGTTGAAGGCGGTTGAGCAAGTCCTTGATGAAAAAGTCGGCCAGCGAATGGCGACGTTGCTCCCCGCCTTGACAAAAATGATCGAAGAGTTGCATCAAACAAAACAAAATTGGCTCAATCAATGGGAGCGTCAGGCGATCCACACTGCGGCGGCAATTGCCGGACGAATCGTGCGACAACAACTTCCACAGATGCCCGACGTTCCACTGAATCTTGTTCGAGAGGCATTGGAACTTGCAGCGGGAAGCCAACACATTCGGATTTATTTACACCCGAGCGATTTGGAAACAATTCGTGGGCAAGTGGAACTTTTGGCGAAAACATTTGCCCGCTCGGCGACGGCGGAAATCATTTCCGACCCGGAAATCACGGTGGGCGGTTGTCGCTTGGAAACTCGCCACGGAATTATCGATCAACAATTTGAAGTGCAACTCGCGAGAATTGAAGAAGAACTCGCCTAGAACGTGGAAATTTCAGTAGACATGGGAAGAACAATCCACATTGACAAGAGGTAACAGGGTTTGGTTTTACGTTTACGACTAAGGTTCAGCCATACATTCCTTCGCCTGAAAGGCGTAAAGTTTTTAGCCCAGGGCAACGCCCTGGGTAATCCGATCATTTTGGTCGATCCAGCCCTGAAAGGGCGGAATACGATTTATTTTGCCCCGTTGAGGCGTTGATTTTATGGTGGGGCCGTTACCCAGGGCGTTGCCCTGGGCTAAAGAATGTCAGCCCTTCGGGCTGTTTGGATTCGGTGTTTTTACGTTACTTCAAATGGCTAAACCGTTTTCAGTTTCTTGACACGTAGTTCACGCACAACCTTTCAATACGACCCAACCCATGCTCACCCTCGCCGACCAACTTGAAAGCATCTTGCCGACGGCCCTCACGGGCAGCGTCGTGCGGACGATTGGCATGACCGCCGCCGTTGCCGATTTTCCGGCACCGGTCGGAGCGGTCGTCGAGATCGACCGACAGACGGGCGGACCGGTCGCGGCTGAGGTCGTCGGCTTTCGCGACGATCTGACGTTGCTCTATCCATTGAGTGGGATGAACGGCGTGCGACATGGAAATCGAGTTCGCTTGGTGAATACGGCGCGTTGGGTTCGGGTCGGTTCGGAACTGCTCGGTCGTGTGATTAACGCTCATGGCAAGTGCATCGACGGTCGTCCACAACCCGCCTTACGCGAGCGTACACCGCTGGATCGCCTTCCGCCGCCCGCAACCGAGCGGCCTAGGATTGAACAAGTTTTGAGTACGGGCATTCGGGCAATCGACGCCTTGCTCACCTGTGGCAAGGGACAGCGGATGGGAATTTTCGCTGGCTCCGGCGTGGGCAAGAGCGTAACGCTGGGCATGATGGCCCGCTACACGTCGGCCGATGTCAACGTGATTGCTCTGATTGGCGAGCGTGGTCGCGAAGTCAACGAGTTCATCGAACGTGATCTTGGTCCAGAGGGTCTTGCCCGCAGTGTGGTTGTCGTTGCCACGAGCGACGAGCCAGCCCTCGCCCGCGTACATGCGGCCCAGATGGGAACGGCGGTCGCCGAGTATTTTCGCGACCAAGGAAAAGATGTGCTGTTGATGATGGACTCGGTCACGCGGTTTGCAATGGCCCAGCGGGAGATCGGTTTAGCCGCTGGCGAACCCCCAACAACTCGCGGTTATCCACCCTCCGTGTTCGCGATGTTGCCGAAATTGCTGGAGCGTTCGGGTCGCAGTGCGAAGGGGAGTATCACCGGTTTTTATTCGGTGCTGGTCGAGGGCGACGATCAAAACGAGCCGATTGCGGACGCCGTTCGTGGATTGCTCGATGGTCATACGTGGCTCACGCGAAAGCTGGCGACGAAGGGCCATTACCCGGCGATTGACGTCTTGGAAAGTATTAGCCGCTTGATGACGCAGATCACTCCGCAGGCTCAGCAGAACGCGGCGCAGGCCATTCGTGAACTGATAGCCGCCTATCGCGATCACGAGGATTTGATTTCGATTGGTGCGTATCGTCGTGGGGCGAATCGGACGGTTGATATGGCAATGGACTTGAAGGACGAGATTGATCGGTTTCTGCGACAAAGGGTCGAAGAGCCAGCGACGGCAAAGGACGTGAATGAATCGCTCGCTCGGTTGTAGCAACTTTGTCAGCAACCACCGGCACCGAAGTAACACGGTTTTGTAAATGGCTAACTTTCGTAAGTTTGTCTTTCATTCCGCGAAAGGACGTTCCTCCGCAGTGTGAAAGACAACATTCATTGACATTGCGATCCGAAATTGACTTCCTAAATGGCTAACTTTCGTTTTCGACTAACGACGTTGTTGAAGCTCCGCGAGGCATTGCGCGACGAGCGACGAGCGTCTTTGGCGGAAGCCCAATATGCACTCGACCTGTTGGACGAGCAAATTGCGAAGTTGCAAAACGAAGTGCGTGACTTGAAACAAGAGTATCAGACAATTGGTCGGCCCGGAAAATTATCGGTGGACCGATTACTGGATGCACAGCGATACGAACTCGTGTTGTTGGGAGAATTGAAACACTTCGGTCAGCAGCGAGAAACGGTTTTGGGAGAGGTCGCGCGACGAAGGGAAGTGCTCGTCGAGGCGGATCGCGATGTGAAGATATTGGAAAAACTTCGGGAAAAACAGGCTCAACGGCTGCTCCAGGAAGACGATCTCAAAGAAATGAAACGGTTGGATGAAGTTGCCGGGCGGACGCACGTTGCGGAGGAGGTCTATTAATGGGACGCAAACTCGGATTGATGTTCGCACTCTTTTGCATCGGCACCGTGCTGACGCAAGGGATGTTGCTGGCCTATTGGGTATCAACGGGACAAATTGATAAGGACAAAATCGGCCGCATGATTGCCGTCACACAAGGAACGGACTCAACACCGGCGGCGACCGCCACGGCCGTCGACGCAAAAAAGGACAAAGGTCCGACGGAACCACCATCGTTTGATGAATTGGATCAGGTCCGCTCGCTGAAGCTTCGCTTGGCCGATCTGCGAGAAGAAAACTTGCAAGGGCATCTCGCCCTGATGGGCGGGATTAAATCCCACGTTGATAACGAGCGGACTTGGTACTCCAGCATTTACGCCAACTTCTACGAAGAGTTGAAAAAATTGCGCGAAGGAGCAATCCGAGAAGGACGAGACCGGATTCGGGAGATTTTGGAAGCCGATTCGCCGAAGTTAGCTAAGGATCAAATCATGCAAATCATTGCTGACAATAAAATCGATGATGTGGTCGCAATTCTTCCTGCGATCCCGACTTCCAAACGAGCGAAAATAATTAGTGCGTTCACGTCCGAAGAAGAACGGGCGAAACTTCAAACGGTGTTGCGAATGATCCTCGAAGGTTACCCCGACACGACGCTCGTCGCCAAAACGAAACAAGACCTGGAACAATTCAAAAACGACAACAAGTAACGGATAATTCCCATGGCCGACGTTAGTCTTCCCAAATTGATCGGCCTCACGCCGCTCCCCTCGACGACCACGAGCAGCAGTCGGGCGACGGTAAATTCTGGTAATGATGCCGCTGACCGCGAGCGGTTCAATGACCTGTTGCGCCGGGTGGACTACTCTCCGAGACCGAATACAAATGAACCGTCCTACGGCGCGAGATCTGCCGCAGAAATTCCGGCGCCAGCGAATACCAATAACGAGACCTCACCTCCGACGGGCGTTCCAGACCACGCTTCCAGCGCGACCCCATCAGCGAGTGAGTCCAACGGCGACACTTCCGATCCAAACGCTAAGGTCTCCCATGAGCGACTGATCAATGTAAGAGATCGAACTAAACCTCGCCCCGACTATTCGGAAGACGAAGCCGATGCCGCCACAGCAGCGGCGGGGACGCTAGCCACATTGGCCGCCGTCACTACCGAACCCCTCAAGGATGCGAAGAGAGAGGAAACGACAAAACAACCGGCCGATGCAGCCGTAACCAAGGCTAAACTTGCCGCCGAAACGCAACGGGCGAAAACCGATACGATAGCGGCGATCCAAGCTTCGCGAGAGGGGACGACCCGAACGTCGGAATCAACCCACGAGCTAACCACCGCGACGGCCAGTTCCCCCGACGCGACGGCAACCAACGCGGATATCTCCTCCTCTGTCGTGGTCGATGAAGAAAACAAACTTCAATCCGCGACCGACGCGAAGCCCTCTGGTAATTCCGAGATCGTCGCTACGTCACGAACCAACATTGCGAAGCGTCACCTCGATCAAGACACCCAGCGGGAACTTGCAGCAAATACCGCAGTGCAGAGTGTCACAGAGAACAACCCCGCCGCCACGGATGCAACCTCATCGGCGACTGCAAAGGGCGACGTGAAAGCGACTTCCGAGGTCCCCACCAAGAAAGCTCGCGACTCAAAAGCCGCTCTCACCGGCGATTCGGCCAATCCGACGGCAGGTGCGGTGAACACATCGGGTGCGGTCGCGTCTTCTGTTGCGAGCAATTCGGTTCCGACGAGCGATGCTTCATCCGGTGATTCGAGCAAGCCCGGCGACGACGACGCCAAGAAAAATAGCCAGAGCATTGACCCCACCGCCAACACCAAGGCAGAAACGAAACCGCCCACAAGCAATCTCCCCTCGAATGCGAACACCGCTGCCCGACTGGGGTTTTCACTCGGTGCCAAACCGACCGAATCTAACGGCGGCGGCGCGAACGGAGTCAGTGAGGTCGATCGCGTCCGCTTTGTGCAGCGGGTCGCTCGAGCGTTTCAAGCGGCCCAGGATCAAAATGGCGAAATCCGCCTACGCCTGAGTCCGGCGAGCCTCGGCGCGTTGCGTTTAGAGATCAAGGTGCAAGACGGTGCGTTGTCGGCGAAATTACAAACCGAAACGGAAACCGCCAAATCGCTGCTGCTCGACAATTTGCCCGCACTCCGCGAACGCTTGGCAGAACAGAAAATCAGCGTGACCCGCTTCGAAGTCGAGGTGCGAGACCAATCGCAGGGGAGCTTGCCCGACACATTGCCCGGCAATGCTCAGCCCGACCAGCGGGGTCAAACGTCGGGCGACCGCCGTGGTCGCAAGCCAACGGTGCCGTTAGCTTCTGCTGCGGCGGCGATTCAATCGACCGGACGAACTACCACCACTAATGACGGCGGGCGTTTGAACGTCGTGATTTAGTTTCACCAAACGAAAAGCTTCCCAAAACGAACCAAGTCCAATCCAAACAACTCAATTCACATCCATTTTTTGGAGAACTTAACATGGCCACTTCATCCACCGGCAGTTCGACCGCCAGCGCGTTGCAATCGTCGAGTAGCAGTTCCTCGTCCAGCAATCCTAACAACGCCTTGACGAGCTTAAACCTCGATCAATTCTTGAAACTGATGGTCACGCAATTGCAGAATCAAGACCCGCTCAATCCGACCGACAATAATCAAATCCTGCAACAGATCAGTTCGATGCAACAGATCAATTCCAGCAGCAAGTTAAACTCGACGCTCGACTCCGTACTGCTCGGTCAGAATATCTCGAGTGCGAGTACTCTAGTTGGCAAAACGATCAAGGGAATTGATGACCAAGGAAATGCGGTCAATGGTGTCGTCGATAAAGTGACGATCACCAACAACATTCCGTATTTGCACGTTGGCAACAACCAAGTCCGTTTGAGCAACGTGGGCGAAATTATCGGTACGCCGACCACAACCGCGACTACGCCGACCACCACGACACCAGCCGCATAAGAAGAAAACCGATCATGACCCACGCCTTCGTTGACGTGCGTCGCTTTCAAATCTCCCTCCACTTAAAACACGAGTTTCTTCCGAAAGGAATTTATCATGGGTCTAGCCTCTGCTCTCAGCACGTCACTGACTGGATTGACCGCCGCCGAAACGACAATCGATGTCGTCGGCAATAACCTCGCCAACGCCAGCACGGTCGGCTTCAAAGCCTCGCAGGCCGTCTTCTCCACACAATTTTTGCAAACCGAGGGCTTAGGCTCGGGACCAACGACGAGCAACGGCGGTACCAATCCGCGACAGGTCGGCCTGGGCACACAGGTCGCCGAAATCACGCCGAATTTTACCCAAGGAACCGTGCAAATTAGTTCCAACCCCTCCGACCTCGCCCTGCAAGGCGACGGCTTCTTCATCGTACAAGGCAACTCCGGCGAACAGTTGTATACCCGCAATGGTGAATTCAAAACCAATTCGCAAAATCAACTGGTCTCCACGGGCGGCAATCGGCTATTGGGTTACGGCGTGGATGCCGATTTTTCGCTCGTGACCACGACGTTGCAACCTTTGTCGATTCCGCTCGGCTCGGCCGCCGTGGCGCAAGCTACCAAGAACGTGAATTTTCAGGGAACTCTTTCGCCGACCGGTGCCATCGCGACGAAGGCCCAAATTGTCCAGAGCGGCGTGTTGGGAGATGCCTCTTTTAACGCCCCGGCCACAGGAACGACGAATTCAATCGCCGTCGCACCGATCGCGGCGGGAATAACCACGGCGGGTGCGGGCGTGGGAGCTTTTCCGGCTGGAATCTACGGGTACAAGGTCGTGTTCGTGGACGCCGCTGGACAAGAATCCGATGCCGCCAGTTTCAGTGCGAACGTCGGGGCAGGCACCGCCGGAATTGATGTCAATAATATCCCGACCGATGGTACCGGAAAATACGTCGGCCGTCGCTTGTATCGCACACAGGTGAATCCGGGCGGAAGTCCGACCTATTTCCTGTCTAAAGATGTTACGGACAACACGACGTCTCATTTGAACGGATCGGCGTTCGGCATCGACAGCACGTCCGACGCCGTCCTGGCCACGCAATCGCAACTTAATACGAGTACGATCAATGGCAATTACAGTTACTACGTCACCTTCACCAAGCCGGGCGTCGAAGAAAGTCGTCCCTCTCCGTTGATCGGTCCGCAGAACGTATCGAGTGATCGAGTCGTACTCTCCAACATTCCCACGCCCGGCGGGGATTATGCCGGGGGGCAGGTCCGCATTTATCGCAACCTGTCCACCGACCCGAGTACGTTCTATCACGTTGCCGATGTGATTGGCGGAACGTCGTATGTCGACCATGTTTCCGACGCGACGATCTCGAACTCGGCCACGCCCGGCTTTAAAGCCCTTGATCTCAACGGCCCGAAGATCACCACCAACACGCGACTCGTTGATGTCCTCAGTCGCAACGGCAGCACGTACGATCATCCGTTTGACATTGGCTCATTGGCCTTCACCGGTCATAAAGGGGGACGTGCCCTGGCCACGCAGAACTTGGCGATCTCCGCCACGACCACCGTTCAGGATCTCGTCAACTTCATGACCCAGGTCCAGGGAATTCAAGCACCATCCAACGATCCCCAAAATCCGATTCCCATTGATGCCTCGGGCACGCCGCCGGGTGGCTCCGTCATCAACGGTGGGAAAATTCAGTTCGTCGCCAATAATGGCGTCGATAGCGCGATCGACATCCCGCTGACCTCATTCAAACTGACCACGGCCGGTGGTCAGACGACGCCGAGCCTTGGCTTCGGCGCAACGCAAACGGCCGTCGGAGCGGGAGCCGTGACCGACTTTATCGCCTATGATTCGCTCGGCATTGCGGTCAATGTCCGCGTCACGGTCGAACTCGAAAGTCGCAACAGTGCCTCCACCACCTATCGCTGGTACGGAGACTCGCCCGACAACAACGGCGGCAACGGACTCGCCGTTGGGACGGGACTCATTAAGTTCGACGGGACCGGCAGCGTCTTCTCCGTGACCAATGACAAAGTCAACGTCAACCGTTCGAGCGTTTCCGCCATTTCTCCGCTCGGTTTCAGTCTCGATTTTTCCAAACTGTCCGGTTTGGCAGGATCCGCCAACACGCTCGCCGCTGCTTCGCAAGACGGCTCGGGAGCCGGCACCCTGTCGAGCTTTTTGATCGGTCAAGACGGGACGATCAAGGGTAACTTCAGCAACGGAATTTCGCGAACGTTGGGTCAAGTCCGTCTCGCCCGATTCGGAAATCCGGCTGGCTTGCAACAAAAAGGGGGGAACCTGTTCTCCACTGGGACCAATTCTGGCTTGCCCATCGAAGGGAATCCAGGACAACAAGGGATCGGGACGCTCGTGTCGGGTGCGGTCGAACTTTCCAATACCGACATCGGCAAAAACCTGATCGACTTGATCCTCGCCTCGACCGCTTATCGAGGCAACACGCGGGTCGTCACCACGACGCAACAATTGTTTGATGAACTCTTGGCCCTCAAACGATAAACATCTCGCCGCAAAACCATCGTTATAAGCGTCACAATCCGCCTTGGCTCTCGAAAGGGGTCAAGGCGGTTTTCGTTGATATTCGCCAGAAAAACACGTATATCCGGACAAATCGGCCCGCTCGCGCTCACGTCGGATTGTCACGATTTTCCCCGCTCTACCTGAATCTTGTCCTAAAATTCTTCAGGAACCTTTGTACGTAGCCGGTTTAACCGTGGAGCTTGTGCGCGATGATTATGTTGACTCGATTGAGTGGCGAACCTTTGTTGGTGAACGCCGAACTGATTCGTTATGTCGAAGCCCGACCCGACACGTTCGTCACCCTCAGTGGTGAAGAACGGATCGTCGTCAAGGAGTCGATGGCCGAAGTCCTCCGTCGAGCCGTCGATTATCAACGCTCGAAGCATTTGATTCCAGGAAATTAATCACTAAGAAAATGTCGCTCCGCAAACGAACCGCTTAGCCCTTAACGCACCAATCGCTTAGCCCTCTCCTCCAGGAGAGTGTGAATTAACGCCGCCCTTAGAAAGAACACGTCATGGATTTCGCAACGATCGCCGGACTCGTCATGGCCTTTGGTATGATGCTCGGCTCGCTCGTCGTCATGGAAGCGATGGGCCACGGCAAAGTCAATTACGGTGCGTTTATCGATCCGCCCGCCATTATGATGGTGATCGGGGGTGGTTCCGCCGTCGGTCTCGTCGGCTTTCCACTTAAAAACGTCTTGGCCTTGTTCAAGGTCATGCTGAAAGTCTTTTTCACCAAGCCAGAAAACCTGCATCACCTGATCGAACAGATCGTCGGCCTGGCCGAAACGGCCCGCCGTGACGGATTGCTCGCGCTCGAAAGCAAAGCCTCCGAAATTGAAGACCCCTTCGTCGCGATGGGCGTTCAAATGGCCGTGGACGGAACTCGCGCTGAAGTGATTGAAGAAGTCATGCGGACCGACATGGAAAACATGGCCGCCCGCCATAAAGAGCAGCGAAAAGTAATCGAACTCATCGGCCGGTGCGGTCCGGCGTTCGGAATGATCGCGACGTTGCTGGGGCTGGTTATGATGTTGGGTAACTTGTCCGATCCCGACTCGATTGGTCCGTCGATGGCCGTCGCACTCATTGGAACGTTGTACGGTGCTTTGATGGCGAACCTCGTGTGCATCCCGTTCACCGAAAAACTGTCGGTGCGGAGCGGTGAAGAAATGATGGCCAAAGAAATCATCGTTCGCGGCATTATGGGAATCCAATCGGGCGACAACCCCCGCACCATTCAACAGAAACTCATGAACTTCCTCCCGCCGAAAGAACGGCCCAGCGCAAACGACAAAGCGGCGTAAAGGAAGCAGTGATCATTCAATAATCAACATTGAACGATACACAGATCGCAATTTTCATTCGTCATTAGACATTTTTCATTCGTCATTCTTGTCCCATGAAAGCTCCTAAACCTGCCGAAGCACCGCCGTCCGAAGGCGCACCAGAATGGATGGTGTCGTATGCCGACATGATCACCATTCTGATGGCGTTCTTCGTCGTCATGTATTCCATGCAGGGTAAAGCTGACGGCGACAAACTCGAACCGACCATGTCGTCGTTTCGGAAACAGTTCGGCCGTTTCAACTCGGCCGGATCGGGCAAGCTGATCCCCAAGTCTTCGCAAATGGCCGCTATGACCGCCGGTTTCCCCAAGAAAAAAGCTCCGCCCGATAATAATGCAACCGTCCACGGACCGCCGGGCGACGCCGCCCGCGTGATGATGATCCGCCCCGGCACCCAAGCGACCAACGGCGGCGTGGTCTATTTTGAAGAAGGTTCGGCCGACCTGACGACCGAAGGCAAGAACGTCTTAAAACTAATTTCGCTCGACCTAATTGGCAAACCGCAAAAAATTGAAATTCGAGGACACGCCAGCAGCCGCCCGCTGCCGGAGGGAAGTGCTTTTCACGACCATTGGGACTTGGCGTATGCCCGTTGTAAATCGACCATGGAACAACTCGTCACGATGGGCGTGGAAGGAAATCGCATTCGCATGAACACGGCAGGACAAAATGAACCGGCCCATTTATTGGGAGATGCTGCACTATTAACAAAGAACGGCCGCGTCGAAGTTTTCATGCTCAATGAGTTTCCCGACACCCTCCGGGGCACACCCGACGAACGTCGCAAGGTCGATTCGCCCACCATAGAAAAAGCAGCCGAAGCCGAACCACCGAAGCATGTGAACCATCCAAAACATGGATAGACCTCAACTCCTTGTCGTCTTTCGCTCCGCGA
>JAYUFG010000198.1:0-15515 GCA_043738845.1 Planctomycetaceae bacterium | reverse complement strand
GCCAAAGATAACCCGACGACGACCAAATCGGTCGCGGGCAGCACGCCCGACGCCACGTTTGACGGAATGAAAGCAGCCGTGGTGAAGAAGGATTGGGCCAGTTTTGTCAGTGGCATGTCGCCCGACTCTCAGGATATGATGATTGGAATCTTCAGCCTGATGACGATTCCCGGCTTTCCTGGGAGTGAAAGCACGAAAGGGTTGCCCGAATTGCTCGTGAAACATGGAGCCAAACCCCTTACGTTGAACGATGTTGTCGCGGCCCAGGGTGACGCAAAAAAAACGATGGAAATTGCCTCGCAACGCGGGGCTTTGGTGAAGGACAAAGCCGCTTGCATCGGCGATGCGATGGGTCTGATCGAAAAGGGACTCGGCAAGAATAACCCCGTCGGAAGCAACTTCGCCGAAATCGGCGAGAGTACCCTCACCGACGTTAAAATCGAGGGCGACAAAGCCACCGCCAAGATCAAGAGTAAAAAAGAAGGTGCAAAAGACGAAGATGTCGTCTTCAAAAAAATCGACAGCAAGTGGTACATGGACGTTCCGGGCATGACCAAGACGAAATAGTGTGAGTTGGTTTGGAAAATTCGACGGGCGAAGTACGATAGAAAATCGAAGTCCGAAATCCGAAACAAGCACGAATTCTAAACTGGTAAACGGTGAAACGGCTTTTTTGTTGTGAAGTGACTTACGAATTGCTTTCCCCATGAACAACTCCAACCCACGGATCGCCGTTTATACCGGTTCGTTCGACCCAATTACGCTGGGACATCTCAATGTGATCGAGCGGGCGTCGAAACTCGTCGATAAGCTGGTCGTCGGAATTGGTGTTAATATCGAAAAGCAATCGCTCTTCACGCCCGACGAGCGAATGGAGTTGGTCCGCCGGGCAACGGCCCAGGTGACTAACGTGGTCATTGAGACGTTTGACGGGCTAGCGGTCCATTTTGTCCGGCGATGCGGGGCGCGCGTGATGTTGCGTGGGGTCCGGTCTCTGTCGGACATCGAGGCCGAATTTACGATGACACTGGCCAATCGCAAGCTCGATCCGGGCATTGAAACCGTTTTTTTGATGGCCGACGACGAATACTCGCACGTTTCTAGCTCATTGATCAAGCAAATCACCCCCCTGGCGGGCGATGAAGAGTTGGCGAGGTTTGTTCCGCGAGAGATTTTGCCGGAATTGCGGAAAAAATTTCCACGAATTGATTGACAGAAATGCAGGTTGGGAGTAGTTTAAGGGATATGACGTTTGAGGTTCCGCCCCTTTCCGGGCGTGCCTTGCGTTGTTTTTTCATTTTACTATTGGGTGTTAGTGACCTAGAGTCCCTCTAATCCGCATAAGCTGGGTAAGCCCACTATCTTCGCGGAAAAAACTTCCCAAATACTTTGCCCAATCGTTGATCTTCCTGTCATCTGTTTTTATGATACAGGGGTGCCCTTTTCCGAACGGGGTTTCAGCAAGGGGATAACTTGCGGCTCGCCGCGTTCGGAACAGATGGTCCAATAGAGTTTCATTGGTCTGATTACAGACTGCGTTTTGCCTTTCCAGATTGCCACCTCTCAACTTACGCTGCTGGCGTGTTGGGAGACACTATCAAGTGAACGTGCCCAACCCGTTCACTCATGCTCGATGTCCCAACTTATTCCAGACACCACGCAAGCCGACCTGATCGCGATGTTCGGCCGCGCCCTGAAGACCGAATGGGTCGTTGGCCGCAACCCGGCTATCCGGCGCGTCGCCCAGCATCTGGTGCGGGCAGCGGAAGTCGATTGCACAGTGCTGGTCTCGGGTGAAACGGGCACGGGCAAGGAACTCTTCGCTCGCACGCTGCACGCGATCGGAACTCGACTCGACCGTCCCTTTGTGCCTGTCAACTGTGCCGCACTCACGGCGACCCTGGCCGAGAGTCAACTCTTTGGCCACGAACGGGGCGCATTTACAGGAGCGGCCGGAAGTTCGCTCGGAGTGTTTCGCGCTGGGGACGGGGGCGTCGTCTTCCTCGATGAAGTCGGCGAAATGCCACTCGACTTACAGCCGAAGCTCCTGCGTGTGTTGCAAGAACGTGAAGTCACACCGGTCGGTGCAGCCCATCCGGTGAAAATCAATGTGCAGGTCGTGGCCGCAACAAATCGCAATCTCGAGGTCGAAGTTGCCGAAGGCCGCTTCCGTGAAGATCTTTATTACCGGCTGAATATGGTCGAGTTGAAGGTGCCCCCGTTGCGTGCCCGCCTTGATGACATTCCCGAGTTCATCCGTTTCTTCGCCAAGCGATACGCCGAGAAATATCGGCGTAAGGTGTGGACGCCCGACGACACGACGCTCAAAGCATTTTGTGAATACACGTGGCCGGGAAACGTTCGTCAGTTATCGCACGTGATCGAACAGGCTTATGTACTCGACTGCGCACCCAGTTTGCCAAACTTGGCTACGGACTCCTGCGAGCGAGATTCCGTTCTTCCGTACTACGATTTGAGCAAGCTGCGAACAGAAGCTGTTCGTCAGGCCTTGATTGCCACTCGGGGGCACAAAGGCCGCGCGGCCAAACTGTTGGGTGTTCATCAGAATACGCTCACCCGGCTTCTCAGTGATCTGGATGAGAATAAGGAAGACGGCGAAACGGCGCAGGAGCCGACTTCTGCGCGGGGTGCAACAACCACTTCTGCGGGGGGCGCAGTGAACAAGGCGGAAAAGATCAAACCGTCCAAGCCCCGTTAGTAAACGCACGCGGCGTTTCTTGTCTGGTCTTTTTCGCGAGTCTTCCGATCTAACTGCGGCGTTAATCAACCGCGCTGTTCATCGGTTACCTTCGCGCGCTGATCGCAATTAGATTTAGAACGACGACGGCGGCAGCAATGCCTGGGGTTGTGAGGCAACCGGTGCCACGGTCGGAACAACCTGCTGAATGATCGGCTGAACAACCGGCTGCACTTGTTGAACCGGCTGGATCGGCTGGACGACTTGCTGCACCATCGGTTGGGCGACCGGTTGCATCGGCTGCATTCCCGGCTGAACGGCCCCCTGCGGAATCACCGCCACGTAGCCCGGCGGAACTTGTTGGCCAGGCAGATAGTAAGCACCCGGCGGCGCATAGAATTGGCCCGGCGCAGCGGCATACATGGGCTGCGGCTGGGCGTAGAGGGGCTGTTGTTGCGAGTATACCGGTTGCTGCGGGGCAATTGGCTGTTGTTGCGAGTATACCGGTTGCTGTGGGGCGTACCCTTGTGGCGGAGCGTTGGCGTACATCGGCTGCGAAGGGCCGTAAGGATTGCCATACATCGGCTGGGCGTTGTACGGGTTGGGAACGCCGAAGACCGCTTCCATTTTCCAGGCTTCAAAACGGTCAAACGCCTCGCAGCCCGCCAAACAGCCGAGCCCGGTCAACATCGCCATTAGTTGGATTAACTTCCGCATCGCACGCCTCTCCGCTAAATACCTAAACCCCGCGAATTGTGGCGGGCCAGGAAAAAGTAGCTTTTTCCCACCATTTTGCAAACGCCAATTGGGGCGAAAGAACGACATTCGGCCGTTTTTCGGTGTTTTCGGTCGAAATTGGCCGAAAAGATGCCCCTGCTCAGGGCCAAGTGGCGTGACAGGAACGCTATTTCCGGCCAATTTTCCGGGCGTTCTTAGCCGTAGAAATTCATCGGCCCCTGCTTAGCCGCTGCAATTCGATACCACGCTTAGCCGCCGCGTCCACGCGGTGGAATTGTGACTCCTCGGTCGTGGACGACCGGGCTAAGCGACGTGGAAAAGAACGGCGCAATGGTGCCCGCTCACTCAAAACAGCGGCTCTTGGCCTTCTTTACGCTGCCACCATTTCTCCCAAAGGAAGCGGACCGGCGGGCCAAGCACGAAAATCACACAGACGATGGGAACCGCATAACCGCGAATCACCATGATCGCCACCAGCGAAAAAACAATCCCGACCAAGTGTGAGAAGCTGCGATAGCCACTAAAAAGCTGATTGATTACGTGTGGATAGGGGATTCGCGAGACCATCAATGCCGCCACGAGTAAGGTGAACCACGGCAACAAATGCTGCAAGGTCGTATCGAGACCCGACCGAAAGCCGTAGGGCAGGTTGGTACTCACATCGCGGAGCGTGTTGAAAAAGATCGCAAACCCGGCAATCGATCCAGCCGCCGCCGGGCTGGGCAAACCCTTAAACCGCAAGTGGTCATCGTCCTCGTTCGTTTCGACATTGAACCGCGCGAGCCGCAACACCGCACAGGCCGTATAAGTCGCCGCGATAATCCACGGGGCGTGAGGGTGCAAATACGTGAATGTGGGACACATCTTGACCATCAAGAACCCCGGCGCAACTCCAAACGTTACCGCATCGCATAGGCTGTCGAGTTCCGCACCAAAGTCGCTCGTCGTGCGGGCCAACCGGGCGACATGACCATCCAGCGCATCAAAAATCATCGCCAAGAAAATGAGCCAGCCGCTGAGCATGACGTTGTTGAGATTGTCAAACTCTTTACTATCGCGGTTTTCTTTGTTTTCCGTTCCTGCTGATGTGGCCGTCGATTCGACCGAATTGCCAATGGGAAGCGTGTATTCCGTCAGCGGTTTTTCGATGCGGGCGGCGACGACAATCGCAAAAAAGCCGCAGACGAGATTGCCTAGCGTGAACATTGTCGGGAGAACGGCGACCGTGCGAATCCGCCGCATTGCGAGAAACTTCAGCCGCCGCCGTTCTTTGCGCAGCGACGTTAGGTCGGCTGTTGAGCCAGCAATTTCGGGATCAGGTTTTCGCATTTCTTCGGACATTGATCGATACACCATTTCCGCAAAGGCTGGGCAACCAACTATTTCAACGCGTCGCCCAATAATTTTTTCAACGCCTTCCACGATTCTTCGTCGGCCGACTTATTATACTTCATCCCGTCGTTGCCGTGGCGGTCGGCGTCGGCCACCGTAAAGCTGTGCTTCGCGCCGGGGTAGGCGACAAATTCATACTTGGTCTTGGACTCATCGAGAGCATCGCGGAACTTTTTGATCGACTCGGCCGGAATGAAGCCATCGTCGGCACCGTGACAAACAAGTAGCTGGGCTTTGATCGCTTTGGCTTCGTCGGCGGTTGGCGTCGGCAAGGCGGCATGAAACGTCGCAACGGCTTTTAGATCGGCCCCAGAGTACGCCAATTGCAACGCGGTCGAACCGCCAAAGCAATAGCCCATCGCCGCGAGTTTTGTCTTGTCGCACTCCGGCCGACTCTTCAATACGTCGAGCGCAGTGACGCCCCGTTTACGCCAGTCTTCGACGTTGGCCCGCACCTTGGTCACCATTTCGGTTGCTTCCTTCGGATGATCGACGACTTTCCCTTCGCCGTACATGTCACAGGCAAAGGCGACGTAACCGAGTTGAGCAAGCTGTTTCGCCCGCTCGCGAGCATAATCGTTCAAGCCCCACCATTCGTGAACGACCAGTACGCCGGGTCGCGGTCCTTTTACGGCGTCGTCGTAGGCTATGAAACCTTTGCACTCGACTTCACCATGTTTGTATTTAATTTCCTCGGTGACAATCGCGGCTTGAGCCACGGTCGCGACGAGCATGACCATTGCCAAGGTCGCCAGTTTGTAGAGCATGAGATGAGTTCCTTATGTCCGGAAGGTTATAGTAGTTTAAGTTCGACGCATCAATCACTGTCGCGATTGTCGTCTTTCGCGCCTAGTGCTTTGTTACAACTAAAAGCTGGGGTGCCGGTGGCATATAATCGTAAATTCAATAAATCTACAGCCACCCCGCAAAAGGACGTGCTTTCAAAGTGCGAAAGACGACATTTTTTAATGTGCCGACCCTTACTTCGTACGTGGCTCCTTCACCGCTTCTTCCGCCGGTTTTTTCTCGAGTGGAGGAGGTGGGTCACTGCTGACGATCTCGATCGAGCGAATGTGTGCGCCGCCGAAGTAAGGATGCGGATCGACGTTGTTGATTTCAATCGCGACACGACGACCGGCGAAGGGGGTTAGGTCGGCCTCACGCGCCTCCCAATTTCCATGCGGCATATCGAACACGAGCAGGGCGACTTGTTTTCCATTGGCCAAAATGGCCATTTTGACGACGGATCCATTCGTTCCGCTCGTCCCCTGAATACGCAGCTTCGAGATTTTTCCGGCCGGTATTGAAGTAATTCGCCGCAGGGTTTGCGAAAAGAAGGGAGCGGCTGGCATTAGACGGACCTCCACACCGGGTACGGTGACATCCGGTTTCTGCAATTCGGGCGGCGATAGCTCAAAACCCGGGGCAATTTTTGCCAACGTTTGACGCAGGGGTGCGGAACGATCCTCCTCAACGGGACGATTCGCTTTGATCTGATCCACCTGTCGGGCAACTTCTTCGCTCAACTGTTTCGGATCAAGGTAAATCATCGGCTCCAGCCAATCGAGCGCGTCACCAATTTCGAGGGGGTCGCTACCGGCCGGTGCCCCCTTGAGTAGCGGGTCGGCCAAGAGAATCAACTTGCGTTTTGGCTGTCCAATGTCGGGAAGGTCCACTTTACCCGAGTCGGAGATTTCCTTCGAGCCGACGAAGACCGCACTTTGAAAAAATGGTTGATGTTGCGTGTCATAGAGAACTACGACTCCCTTCGCGCAGCCGTGAGTTCCGGCCACTTGATCCAACGCGACAGCGGTGCGAAATGATTTCGCAAACGGCGGCAAATCAAACTCCAGTTGATTGAACGCCTGCACGCCAAAGCCCCAACCATATTCCACGCCCGCCACGGAGAGCGGACCACCCTGTACATTGTGATCCGTTTGTGGTCGCCAACTGCGGGCTAAGCCGGTCGATTGCAGATTGGCCGATGGAGCAATCGACGAGAGCGGAATCTCGTACGGGAAAAAATATCGCCGTGTCCGAATCTTGGCCAGATCAATCCAGACCACGTCCAGCGACCATGTCGGTTGCAAAGGTTGCAGCACGTAACGAAATCGGGCTTCTCCTTTTTTCACACCGGCCGGATAGAGCGCGGGCATTTGAAACCGCTCGGCGGCGACCGTGATCCGGCCTCCCTCTTCGGTTTCAATTTGCAGTAAGCGGCCAAACAGTTCTGGCATGAGAACGGCCAACTGTCGCGTGTACTCGGCCCAGATGTCGCCCGCTTCGAGATGTAGTTCGGCAATCTCCGCAAAGGGGACGACTTTGGTTCCTTCTTCGGTGAGAACCTTGACGCCATCGTGCTCCCAGCGGAGCGAACGAAACGGGACGATCTTGCCATCTCGGAAATAAATCGTCTTGGGCGTAAAAACATTATTGGTGCGACGTTGCCAAACGACGCGGCGTGCCTGCTCGACGTTGATTCGCAGGGTGCGAAACCGGACCCCCGGCCGAAAAACGCCCCCCTTGGCCTTGGCCGAAACTTCCGCGACTTCCGCCGGGATAATCGTCGTGGACATGACGAGACACGTCTCGCTGAAATCTTCTTCCGGCGTTTTCGCGTCGTGAAAATGCGAGACCTCGCCCGGCAATAAATCGCCGTTGCGAAACTCGATAAAACTCGCGGGGGGCGAAGCGGCGGGCAGCTTGCGGTTCTTCAGCCACCGCAGCGGCTTGTCGGAATCAAACAGAAATTTTCCGTCGAGGTTCCAGGCAGCCGGAGCTTCCGAGAGGTCTTTCAATTCTTGCCCGCGAAGTTTTGTCCCATCCACAAACGCGCCGACATATCCCGTCACATCTTGCCCCGTGGCCAACGAACGGCCCAGGCTCACAACGAGCAGCGACAAACCCAACAGTCGAAAACACTTTCGCATGATGAACGATCTCTGTTCGTGAACCGATAACGGGCGACAACCTTCAACGGTGTTTATTGTCCTGTGTTGAATGCCCTGTTGATTGTGAGCGGTGGCACGACACCTGTCAAATCCACGGCGATCCTTAGTCTTTTCACGGTGACGGTCCGGAATCTCGTGCCCGGCCTAAGATGTCCCGCTCTGCTGCGCGTCGCTGCTAACCGTGTGCTTGGGCACACCCGAGTTCGCGTTAAACGTGCGTGGTGGTTGAACGAGAATACGGTTCCAGACTATTTTGCATGCCGTTTTGCCAGTATCATGGAGTTAATAATCATTTGGTCACTATTTTGTTCGAGCTGAAAAATTGGGCGATGACGGAAATTCTAACCGCGACCGCTGAGGGTGTTCCTGCGAATGCGAACGATCTGCCCGCCGTTCCCGGCGGTTGGGCAACGAAAAGTGTAACGATTGCGAACCGGACGATTCGCCTGACGAGTCCTCGCGATCCGGATTCTTTCTTGGACGATCCCGACGTGACCTCGGCCCATGCCCAGAGCGGGTACATGCCGTACTGGGGATACATCTGGCCCGCCGCGTGGGACATGTCGGGCGCAGTGTTGGAGGAGAAGTGGCCAACCGACAATGGGCCGCTCGAAGTGTTGGAAATCGGCTCGGGCGTCGGATTGGTCGGTTTGGCGGCATTAGCCTCTGGATTGTCGGTGACATTCAGCGATTACGATCCACAGGCGGTCGCGTCGTCGCTGTTCAACGCCCGACAGAACGGTTGGAACAACGCACGGGGCATTGTCCTCGATTGGCGAAAACCGCTCGACCAAAAATATCCGCTGATTTTTGGTGGCGATGTGATTTACGAGCGGGTGAATCACGAGCCGATCCTCAACCTGCTCGATGCGATGCTCTCCGACGACGGAACGTGTTGGCTCGCCGATCCAACTCGCGTCCGCACAGAGGCGTTTGTGATGTTGGCCTGTCGGCGGGGTTATCGGGTGGAACATCGCCCTTTGCCCGAATATCCCCTTCCCAATCGCCAGCAACAACCGACCGATTTGTGGATCCTCACGAAGTCGAAATGTCGAACTGAGAAAGCCGAAGGTTGACCGATGCGGCTGTTGGACGAAACGAACTTGGCCGATTATTTGCGAGACACGGGCCGCATCGGGCCGAATGAGTCGGTCGTCGTGCGCGAGCTTTCGGGCGGAGTTTCCAACGTCGTGTACAGTGTCTCTTGTCCGGACGTACCGGATAGAGATTTTGTCCTCAAACAGGCTCGCGAGCAACTGCGAACCACGGCGGCTTGGTTCTGTACGGTCGAACGCATCTGGCGTGAAATCGACGTGTTGCAGGTTTGTGCGGAATTACTGGAACGAACGCCCACTGAACCTCTCGTCGCCGTCACACCGAGAGTGCTGTTTGAGGACCGCGAGAATTTCTGCTTCGCGATGACGGCCGCGCCGATGAATCATCGGGTTTGGAAACGTGATCTGCTGGAGGGTCGCGTCGATCTCGACATTGGGGCCGCCTGCGGAAAGTTGCTGGGAAAATTGCACGCCGGTTCTTGGCTCGATCCGAAAATCGCGAGAGAGTTGGGCGACCGCACGATCTTCGACGAACTGCGAACCGATCCGTTTTATCGGACGGTCGCGCGAGCTTACCCCGACTTGGAACAGCCTATCGGACGCTTGATCGATTCCGTGAGGCAGCACGCGATCTGCCTCGTTCACGCCGATTTCAGTCCGAAGAATTTGCTGGTGTTTGAAGGTGGGCTGATGATGGTCGATTTTGAGACGGGCCATTTTGGCGACCCGGCTTTTGATCTCGGCTTTTTTCTGAGTCACTTGGCATTGAAGGCATTTCGACACAGGCCCCACGACCGGCCGTATTGGGAACTTTCAAAGAAGTTCCTGTCGGAATATCAACGTGAATTGCGAGCGGTCGTTGCACCGCTTGATTTACAGTTGCTCATGCGCCGCGCGATGCAGAATTTTGGCGGCTGTGTTTTGTCGAGACTGGCTGGTAAAAGTCCGGTCAATTATCTGGACGAACCTGTCCGACGTGAACAGTTGGTCCGATTATGCCGGTGGTGCTTTTTGGAGCGGCCCGACGGTTGGTCGGAGGTGTGTGCGGTTATTGCTCCAACGTGAGATTGGTGTCATTTCTGGCCAATTTTCTGTGGGAAACAAGTAACCCTTGCCAATTGCGACCTAGATTTTCTTGATTGTCGGCGGTCTTCCGTAGTCAAGATAACCCGGCAACTTTCTCATACAAGGTTCGTGCGATGCACCCTAGTTTCCTACGTCGTTTGGTTCGTGAAAATGATGGCAATGCGGTCGTCGAGTACGCGATCCTGCTCGGCTTGATTGCCGCCGTCACAATTTTGGGACTCGACGTTCTCAGTCGGACGACCGAGTCGGCCTTGTCACAAGTCGGCAATGCTTTGGCCGACGGCTCGACCGGTCCTGATTCCACGCCGGGCGGGGCGGGACGAGCCAATCGTGCCGTGCTGCCGGACGTCCGAATGCAGGCCGAGGTCGCCAACACCAACTTGTGGGTCGGTGTGATGGTCAGCGGTGGGCTTGTCTCAACGTTGTTCGCATGTCTCTTGATCGGCTGGTACAAGACCCGCAAACAACTTGAAAAAGTCACCGATCAAGCCGGGAAGGTCGTGCAAGTTCAACAACAAGTAAAATACGTTCAACCGAAACTCATTGCGAAGCGGCAACACATTCTCAAGACGCTGGCGACAAATATCGACCAACTCTTGCACAGCACGTTGCAAGTCAGACAGTTGATGACGACCAACGTCGCGACGGTTCACCCGGAAATGTTGCTCGAAGACTTGAAGGCCCACATGGCGAATCTGGAAATTCGCCACATTATGGTAACATCCCACGAAGGCAAACTCCTCGGCGTGATTAGCGACCGGGATGTCAAGTCGAAGTCGGGGCAAAACGCGGGCCACATTATGAGCCGCGACGTGATCAATGTCGGCCCGAATGTGGAAATTAGTCCAGCCGTGACGATGATGCTTGATAACTCGATTTCGTGTTTGCCCGTCGTGGAGATGGGTCAATTGAAGGGGATTGTGACCTCGACCGATTTGATGATGGCAGTGCAATGTTGTATGCACGTTCTCCGCAATGCGACGAGTGCGATGGACGAGGTGGCGTCCGCTCAGCAAACGCCCGAAACGGCTCCGACGCAGGCGTAGGTTCACTTGTTTAACACGCGAACCGCCACGGACGCCAGGGCGTTGGCGGGGTCGTTCGATCTTTCGGCGTATTCCGCCCTTTTCGCGGTCCAAAGTGGCTCAATTCTGCCCGTTGAATTTTCGGGCTTTTTAAGCTATTTTGGAGTTCTTGCCTGCCGCCCGATTTTCCCGCCTGCGGCTGTATCGTTCTCGTCCTGCACCGTCGTCGGAAGATTACTTCGTTTTCTACGTTTTTCTACCTTCTTTATCTTTATACTGCCAGAGATTCTCTGTTATGAGCGGAACCTTGACTCCGGAAATCATTGCCCAGGCGGCAGCCGCCAAAGCCAAACTTGACCAGCAAGCCTATGAAACGGTGCAGTGGCACTTTCACGCCTCGACCGGTTGTCCCTTTTGGCTGGACCGTGCGAAAGGCTTGAAATTCAATCCCCTCACCGAGATCAAAGGCTTTGACGACCTGAAAAAATTTCCCGAGTTCGAGGACGAATGGCTCCGTGGCGGTCCCGTCAGTCGCTGGATTCCCCAAGGGTTAAAAGGCAAACCGGCTTACGTCTTTGAAACGGGTGGAACGACGGGCATACCCAAAAGCCGCGTCTGTCTCGAAGACCATTGGATCGATTACGAAATGTTCAGCGAGACGCTGCCGGAAAAGTATTTCCCCAAAGGGGCAAACTGGCTGATGCTCGGTCCGTCCGGCCCGCGACGACTCCGGTTGGCGATTGAACACTTGTGCCAACATCGCGGCGGCGTATGCTTTTGCGTCGATCTCGATCCCCGCTGGGTCGTCAAGCTCATCAAGAAAGGTTGGATGGAACATCTGGAGGCGTACAAGGTTCACTGCATCGAGCAGGCGATGACCGTTCTCGGAGCAGGTCACGAAATCAAGTGTATGTTCACCACGCCGAAGTTGCTCGAGTCGCTCGCCAACGAATTGGAAAAACGCGGCAGCAGCATCAAGGAGACCGGCATAACGGGCATTTTCTCCGGTGGCACCGAGTTCACGCCGCAGTTCACCCGGTTTGCCGTCGAGGAGTATTTCGGCGGACCGCCGGAAGAAAGCGGCGTCTACATGACGCCGACGTATGGCAACACCCTGATGGGCTTGGCTTGTTCCAAACCAGTCACCGCCGCCGACGGTTACAAAATTAGTTACTACGCACCGCAACCCCGCGCCGCGATTGAAGTCGTCGAGTTCAACGATTACTCACAGCCGGTTGGTTATGGCCAAACGGGCCGGGTGAAACTGACCACGTTGACCAAAGAGTTTTTCGTTCCCGGCTTTATGGAACGCGACGAAGGGGAACGTGAAATGCCGTTCGAGAAATATCCGTGGGACGGAATCAGCGGTGTTCGCCCGTTTCATGAATTTGCCCAGGCCACAACGGTCGGCGTATATTAGAACCAAACAGCCACAACCATTTTCGCAGTTGTGTATTGGCGAGCCGGAGGGCGTTAGCCCCCGGTGTCCGGGCGTGATTGAGGGACACTCCCCTCCGGCTCGCCACTTGAATCGATTGTCGTCGCGATACACAAGCCAATTTTTTTGCCATATTGCTACTCGGAGTAAACCACGTGCTGAACATTCCCGTCCTCCGCTGGGGTAAACCCTACGAGTCTTTGGACAAAGATCAAATCGTTCACTTTTTAACCGGCGAGCCGTTGGCCTCGGTCAGTCAAGCCAACGGCGGTCTGCTCGAACGCGACATGCGAAAGGCGTCCAACGCCCGCAAGGTCTTGCGCGACTTCTCCATCGAGGACTTGACCCAAAAGGTCAAAGCTGCGGCCGACCTGTACCTCAACGGGACACTTCCCGTCGGCGACGGGATGCAATCACCCGACGACTTTGCCCGTTGTCAATCGGCGACGACCGGTCTGCCGGAACACATGACCAAGTTCAACATGTCGAAGAACCATTTCGTGTTGACGCACATGGATCAAATGATCGACGCCCTCACGCGCGGTCTGCCGCCGCAGATTCTCACGCGGGGATATGGTTTGGAAAGTCGCGGTGTGATTGTCAGTTATCAAGCTCAATCGCCGGTCGTCGGATTGGTTCTGCCGTCGAATTCGCCCGGCGTGCATACGTTGTGGTTGCCGGTCATTCCGATGCAAATTGGCTTGGTACTGAAGCCGGGTCCGCAAGAACCGTGGACGCCGTATCGCATGGCGGCGGCGTTTGCCCAGGCGGGAATTCCGGCCGAGGCGATTTCGATTTATCCCGGCGGACCCGATGTTGGTGCGGCCGTGTTGAACGCCTGTCAAAGGGCGATGATCTTCGGCGGGACCGCAACCGTCGAACGATACAAAGGCAACCCGCGCGTGCAAGCGCACGGCCCCGGCTTCAGCAAAATTTTGCTCGGCGACGATGTGGTGGACGATTGGGAGAAGTACCTCGACATTATGGTGGACAGTGTGTACGCCAACAGTGGACGCGGCTGCATCAATTGCTCGGGCATTTGGGCGAGCCGTCACACGAAGGAAATTGCCGCCGCACTGGCCAAGCGAATTGGCCCGATTGAAGTCAAACCGCCGCAAGACCCACAGGCCGGTTTGGCTGCGTTCACGATCCCCGGTTCAGCCAAGGCGATTTGGCAATCGCTCGAAGTCGATTTGAAGGAGAGCGGCGTGACGCACGCAACGGCCGAGTATGGCCCGCGTTTGGTCGAACTTGAACGCTGTGCCTATCTGCGGCCGACGGTCATTCATTGCACGTCGCCGAGTCAGGCCGTCGCGAAAAAGGAATTCATGTTTCCGTTCACGACGGTCGTCGAGTGTCCGCAGGAAAAAATGCTGGCGGAGATCGGCCCGACGCTCGTTTGCTCGGCGATTACGAACAACGCCGCCTGGGCACAAGAATTGACCGACGCGACGCACATCGACCGCCTAAACATCGGCCCGATCCCGACGATCAAACTCGACTGGCTGCAACCGCACGAAGGGAACATTGTGGAGTTCCTGTTCCGGGCACGGGCCTATCAGGTGCCGCCGGATAAGCTGGCGACACTAAAGTAGGTCAGGTACGGGGTACCCGGCCTACAAACGAAGTCAAGCCCGAAATACGAAAATCGAAATCCGAAACAAAACCGAAAATTAAATTAAGGAAAATAGTAAACGAAGACCGCGCCAACGAACAAATATCGAGACTCAATCAGCCTTTAATCATTTCAATCCTGTTTTGAATTTCTCCTTTTAACATTTCCGATTTGTTTCCGATTTGTTTCCGATTTGTTTCGAATTTGTTTCGAATTTCGTACTTCGGATTTCGTGCTTTACCTCCCATGCTTTCCTTCGACTTCCATCCCCGCACCCGCATCATCTTCGGCCCTGATAAGGTCGATGCGCTCGGTGATTTGGCCGGTGAGTTGGGTGCCCGCCGCGCACTCGTCGTGACCGATCCGGGCGTGGTAAAGGCCGGTCATGCGGAGCGGGGACTCGCGGCCCTCCGGCGGGCGGGAATCGACACGCGACTTTTTTCCGACGTCTACGAAAACCCGACCACCGATCATGTCGAGGCGGGACTCTCCATCGCCAAAGTTCTCGAACCAGAATTGATCGTCGGACTCGGCGGCGGCAGCGCGATGGACTGTGCGAAAGGAATCAATTTCCTGTACTCCAACGGCGGCAAGATGCAGGATTACGCGGGCGTCGGCAAAGCGATTCGCCCAATGGTCCCCATGATCGCCGTTCCCACCACCGCTGGGACGGGCAGCGAAACGCAATCGTTCGCCCTGATCTCTGATGCCAAGACCCACATTAAAATGGCGTGCGGCGACAAGAAGGCTTCATTTCGTGTGGCATTGCTTGATCCTAAATTGACGGTGACGCAACCGCGCCGCGTCACGGCCTTGACCGGAATTGACGCGATTGCCCACGCGATTGAGACCTATGTGACCAAAGCCCGCAACCCGGCGTCGCTGGCGTTCAGCCGAGAGGCTTGGCGGTTGCTGGGTGGCAATTTTGCCCGCGTGCTGGACCATCCCAACGACCTGACGGCGCGGGCGGGAATGCAGTTGGGGGCTTGTTTTGCGGGCATGGCGATTGAAAATTCAATGCTCGGAGCGGCCCATGCTTTGGCCAACCCGCTCACGGCGACCTATGAAATCCCGCACGGCATGGCGATTAGCCTGATGCTCCCGCACGTGATTCGTTTTAATGCCGAAACGGTTGCCGACTGGTATAATGACTTGGTGGATGACACCGGTGGTATTGAAGGATTCCCCGCCCCGGAAGATGGTGCGGAGGGGCTTGCCCGTTTCGTGGCCGACTTGTCGCGAAAGGCCGGGTTAAAAGAACACCTGTCCGATTGCGGCGTGACGCTGGAAAGCCTTGACGATATGGCGACCCTCGCTGCGACGCAATGGACCGGGACGTTCAATCCTCGACATGTCACGGCGGTCGAGTTGTTAGAAATTTATCGTCGTGCGTTGTGATTATCGGAAACGATGTAGCGGTTTTGTCGATTCAATTTTTGGTCGATCAAAACCCTGAGCCGGTGGGCGTTAGCCCCCGGAGCCGAAGCGAGTTCGACGGTCGCTCCGGGGGCTAACGC
>JAYUFG010000197.1:0-5799 GCA_043738845.1 Planctomycetaceae bacterium | reverse complement strand
TCATGGCTCGATCTCCTGGAAAGGTGTGAAATCTCCCCCCTTCTGCCCGCACCTGTGTAGTAGAGCAAATTTTGCACCTACTTTCGAGACGCTTACCCACCATCTCGGGATGAATCTTACCAAGTGGTTGAAAACCAACTCTCCCTGTGCGAGCATAGAGCATTGAATCTAATGCAGACTTTCGAGTCTCGGTAGGGAGCGGACTATGAACGAATCTGGTTTAACCGACCGCAACCTGCGCCGTAAGTGGAAGCCGCACAAGGAGCGTCTCACGCAACTCCGCAGTGATCATCAAAGGAAACGCAACACGATGTCCAAGTCAGCTCTGCCGTTGCGTTGTTCGTTCGTAGTAGCGAAGGTGGTCCTTGCATTCTCGGCCTGCGGTATATTACACGCCGACGATTGGCCCGCCTTTGATCGAGATCCGCAACGCTCCGCCGCGAGTAGCGAGACGCTCAAGTTACCGCTCGAAATCGTTTGGTCATACGAATCGGCCCAACGTCCGCGACCGGCGTGGTCTGAGCCAGGCCGCACCGCCAATATGTTCGAGTTTGATCTGGCCTTTCAGGCAGTTTCCGCCGGTGGACTGGTTTATTTTGGTTCCTCGGCCGATGACACGGTCTATGCCCTGAACGCGACCGATGGTAAGATCAAGTGGACCTTCACAACTGGCGCACCGGTCCGCTTTGCGCCACAGATAGCGGACGGCAATTGCATATTTGCCAGCGACGACGGTTGGTTATACTGCTTGAATGCGGCGACCGGCGGATCGGTCTGGAAGGTTCGCGTCGCGCCTGAGGACCGCATGATCGTCGGCAACGGTCGAATGATCTCCCGCTGGCCCTGCCGCTCGGGTGCGGTCGTTCACAACGGAACGATTTACGTCACGGCCGGAATGTGGCCAGCGGAAGGGACGTACTTCTATGCCATCGACGCCAAGACCGGCCAGCAGAAATGGTGCAACGATACACTCAATGCCCTTTATCTCTCGTATCCGCATGACGGCGTCGCCTTCGGCGGGCCGACGCCGCAGGGGTACTTGCTGACCGATGGCAAGGTACTCGTGGTGCCGACGGGACAGAGTATCCCAGCCGTATTGAGCGCCGAAACCGGAAAACTCCTGCATTGGCATCCGCAACGTCCCGGTTCGACCTGGGCTCGGCTCGGCGATGGCTTCATGATGGTTTCTGGCCGAGGATGGCAACCCGATCAAGAATTACGGTTGGGTGAAGCACCCCTGTTTCGCGGCGATGGGGTTGCTTTTTATGACCTGTTGACGGGCGACGTGACGTCGAATCGGAAGTGGCACACGTATGACAACTTGCCAGGCAGCGTACGAAATAACCTCGAACGCTGGCGTGGACAAATCAGTCCCATCGGCGGCCGAGATCGCACCATTCTCACGGGTCATCAACTTTTTGCTTCGGGCATGGGCGTGGTCGAAGCTCTCGATGTGTCTGGAGAAAAATTGCAGCGATTGTGGAAGGTCGATCATCCCAGGGTTTACAGTCTAATCGTCGCTGGCGATCTAGTATTTGCAGGCAGTGATCGCCATGTCGCTGCATTGCGGCGGACGGATGGTTCGCTCGCTTGGCAGGGTGAGATCGATGGTCAAGCCCGCGGTTTAGCGGTCGCAAACGGAGTGCTGTATGTGACGACCGACAAAGGTACGGTCCAGGCATTCACTGCTGGAAGGCCGACGAAATCCATTCCGAATCATTTGTCAACCGACGAGCCACCGCGAACGGGATTTGCCCTAGTTGTGGGTTTAAGGGACACGACCGTGGCCGAACGTCTGTCGGAGAATTCCCTTTGGAACGTGATTTGTCTGCTGGAAAAAACGGCGGTTGTCGCCGCGCGTCAAAAGCTGCTGACGCACGGTTATGGACAAAGGATTGTTGTGCATCCTTTGCCCGAAGGCGGCCTGCTGCCTTATGCCGATTTTTTTGCGAATGAAATTCTCGTGGACGGATCGACGGCGGGCATTGACGCCGCTGAGTTCTATCGTGTGCTGCATCCTTGCACCGGACAATTGCGTTTTTCCGGCCTGACGCCCGACGCAATCAAGACCTTTATCCAGAAGGCAGGTATCCCGGCCAATGAGGTGAAGGAAAACCTGATCGCCCGAGGTGTGCTCGCCGGGTCGTTCGATTGGAATTCACAGAATCAAGTGGATGAGCGTGTGAAATGGCCGCTGGAACTCCTCTGGTTTGGCGGTCCCGGTCGGGAACGAACGCTCACTCGACATAAGCAAGGACTGCCTCCGCCCATCGCCGCCCATGGTCGAACATTCGTCCTTGGCGACGGGCATGTGACGGCCATTGATGCCTACAACGGTTGCGAACTATGGTCGCGGCATGTGCCCAACTATCAATATGTCTCAGCCGATGATCAACACGCCTACATTGGTCTTGGCACGCATGTGATGCAGTGCGCTGCACAAACTGGGACGCTGGAAAAAACTTACGGCCATTCTTTACCGACAACCTTTTCGCTGAACACGGCGCAATCGTTTCAGGCCAAAGGCAATGGCAAGTTCGGCGGCGAAATCCGCCTTGCCCAAACGGAAAAGGGACTCGAAATCACGCTCGATGTGACGACGCCCCTGCCTGATGAAAAAGACTGCTGGACGTTGTGGTGTGATTTTCGCTCGAATGAAAAACGATTGACGCCAGCCGGGCGAGGTGCGTTTCCTTTGATTGTGAATACCGCGTCGGGAACGCTCCGCAAATTCGACGGCTTCGTCGGCGCAATCGCACCCGAAGTTGCCGTTAAGAAGCAGGAGGGCCAAGTCGTTTTGAGCATTTCATTCGATGAGATCAAACGACTTTCGGGGGACATCCCGACGGACTTTGATTTGTCTGCAGAGATCACGTTGTATCAGACTTTTGAAGTACGCCTCCGCGATCGGCCGTTCACTCAAGGTCGCGATCCTTGGCACGACGGAAAGGTAACCTTTACGCTCAAAGGTGCAACCGAAAAGACAACGTCACCATTAGCGAAGGTACCGACCGCAGAGTTGAGCGAACTGCCGCCCTATGCGAAAGATTGGGGCCGAATGCCATTGTATGCTCGTCACGACGGAAATGTACCTCGACCGCCTCTCGCCGCGCAGACGGTGCCCGATTTGCAGCAGCGAACGAACCCTCTCACCGGTGAAAACGAATCGCGACTCTACCTGCGCGGGTATGGTTGCAGCGGCACAATTTGCTCCGCGACGATGGACTTTTTTCGCTCCGGCACGTTCGGCATGTATGACCTGGCGGATGACAGTGGGATGCGCAATTTTGCTGGTGTGCGTCCCGGCTGCCGCATCACCGTCGTGCCAGCCTGTGGCGTCCTCGTCTCTGCGGAAGGTGTCGGAGATTGCTTCTGCCCCTACAATTTTTCGACGACGATGGCGATGGCACCCGCCACACAACGAAAGAACGAAGATTGGGCCGTGTTCGTTGACGAACCGCGGGTTGCGCAAATGCAAAAGCTGACGCTCAATCTCGGTGCGCCGGGAGATCGTCGCGACGAGTCAGGCAACTTGTGGCTCGGCTATCCGCGTCAGCCGATGATGTTTGCCACCGGTGGAGCGATGGGGCCGCGTCCGCACGCATTTGGTTTGCCTGCGGCGTTCGATCTGTTCGAAGAGGGCCGCCCAATTCGTGTGAACGCCGATCACCTCGCGGCGATCGGCACTCTCAACCCGTGGATTTACGCGTCAGGCATGAGCGGCGTGAAAAAACTGGAACTCGGTCTAATCTATTACGAACCCCGTTCCACTTGTTTGGCGGAAGCAATACAATCTGCGCCCAAGATCGACGCCCAATTCGATGACGCTGCTTGGCTGGGCGATCCAGGAATCAACATTGCTACTGATACGAAGAGCGCGATCGATAAAGGGCACGTGCGAATTCGCTATGACGCCGACCAGCTCTACCTCGCGTATGAACAACAGCCAATCATCGACCGCAAGGGAGCCGTCGCGTCTTGGAAAGACGCTTATTTCGACGTGTTACTTAAGGATACTTCCAAAGCGGCGTATGCCCATTTTGGCGTCACCTCGCGCGGTGTGGAGAGTAGTCGCGCCATCGACGGCATCTTGCCCATTCCCCGACTCAACGACATCAAAATCGACGGCCAATCCGACGACTGGAAAAAACAAGGAACGGAGCTTAACCTTGGCGAAGGCCGAGGCACGCTCCGTTTGGGTTGGAATGACCAGGGCCTCTTATTGTTGCTCAGCCTGACGCCGAAGGCGGGTGAAAAACCGGGGCCTGGACTGCGTGCGCAATTCGCTAACTTGAACTCACCGGCACTCGTAGAAGCGGTCGCCAATTTTACCAAAGGCTCCGCCGAGATCGTCGAAGCGATGATCGCGGGCGATGTCAACGCGGCCAAGCGGAAAGGGACGAATCCGGCGAAAAATGCCCCCCTCGCAGACGTTGTCGATGATCCCGATCCGACGAAGAAAGAACTCGAAAAGTTTCGCGAATCGCATAAGGTCGAAAGCCCGATCATTGCCAAAGCGACGGCCGACGGGCTGACCGTCGAGGCTTTGATTCCGTTCGATCACTTAAACGCCAGACCGCGCGCCGGTGCATCGTTCGCGATACAAGTTGTCTCCTTCGATCCAGCATCTTCCGATTTTAACGTCACGGGCGGATCGGGTGCTCGTCGGGCGTTGTTTGCGAGCGGGGGTTCCCTTTCGCTCACGCTCACCGAGGATCAGACGCAAATTCCACCGGTCTCGGCACTGGCTCAAAAACGAGACTTCTTCGGCACGACGGTTGTCTTTTCCGCCAAAGAAAATGAAATTGCCAGCGACCTGTGGACCAGCAAAGCGATTGTCGATGAAACTTCCTTCCGAGTGGAAGCGGCCATTCCCTGGCACGTACTGCAATCGGCCGGATTGTCGCGCGACCGCTTGTTGGCGCAGTTTCATACGACTGGCAAACTGACGCCCAATCTCGCCACACTGCAGCAAAGTTTCAACACCCGTTCGGTGCGGATTTACACCGACAAGCCTTCCGCCAAGCCGGTGGGCTATACGCTCCGTTTGCACTTTGCCGAGATCGAGGAGAAAAAACCGGGCGAGCGAGTCTTCGACATCAAGCTTCAAGGCAAAACTGTGGCCAGAGGGGTCGATATCGTGCGCGAAGCGGACGGTCCGAAAAAGGCCCTGATCAAAAGCTTCGTGATCGAACCGTGCGAAGAACTAATTTTGGAATTCGTACCCCAAAAAGGTCTGCCGCTGCTCAATGGCATCGAAATCATATCCGTGCAAGCTCACTAATCCTCGCCGATTCGGACGACGTGACCGCACCCCACCGCATTTGATAGTGTCGTCAACCATTAGAAATGTCCCCTATTCTGCGCCAATAGAAATGTCCCGTTGGTTTGAGGGGTGTGTTATGGAAAAAAATAAAATTTTCTGGCTCCAGGAGGCGGGCGCAGCGAGCCGAATTGGAGCCAGAAAATGGCGGTCAAGGGACCGGAAGCCAAAAGAAAAGAGAGATTCATTTTTATTAACGTGGCGTCTATGTATAGTTCCGACGAAAAACACGATGAGGCAATTAAGGTCGTCGTTTGGAACTACAAAACGGGAATTGTGACAAAATCCGAAGTGCTGCTCTCCGATCTGTTTGAAATGAAAGGCGACTGTTTTCATCCAAAACTGGCAGTTCCAGTATTGGAAAAGAAGGAATGAAGGTGTAATCCCGTCCCGTGTACAAATTAGGATGCGTGTAACTGGCCAACGAATCCGGAGTGGTCCACCCAGCACGTCGCGTACATTTTCGGGTCGGTCAA
>JAYUFG010000196.1:0-5806 GCA_043738845.1 Planctomycetaceae bacterium | reverse complement strand
GCGTTTCTTGCCAGGTCATGTTGGGTTCTCCCCGTGGTCTTCGACTGGTTCGAGATTGCGATGCGAACTTGATTATAACGCCAGTCGAGGGCGTCATCCATACCGGTGTCGAGCAAATAACGACGGATTACGAGTCTTCCAAGGAAGGAATCGGTTCGTCGAGCCAGATGGCTTTGATTGGGTGCCTGGTTCACCTCCTTAAATTGCCGGTTCGCGTATAATTTTTATGGTGCCAACTCACGGCTTGCGAAGTTTATCCGGTTCATTTTCTGGATCCGCTTCCGTCGGTTGGGTGAGTTTCAAAACGAGTTCGGCCAGCTTTCCTTGTTGACGCGATAGCTCGGTGAACTCGCGGCGTTCGTCGTTCGTTAATTGTTGACGGTCGCCGAGTTTGTCGAGCAAATCTTTCGTGCGGCGGTTGACGTCGGTTTGCATCAGCTTGAGGAGTTTCAACTCGGCCAGATTGTGAATCCCGTCACTCTGTTGAGCTTGGTTATTTCCGCCGTCCCCTTGGTCGCCGCCTTTGTTGTCTCCGGCATTTTTCGGGGGACCATTGTCATCCTTGTCCTGTCCGAGCGCGTCGAGAATTTGTGCGAGTTGATTTAACGCAGCCGTTTCCGCCAGTTGCGCAGGCGGACCTGCCTCTCGTCGGTCGAGGGCTTCGACCGCCCGAGCCATTTCATTCGCCGCCCCCGACAACGCCAAATTGAAAACTTCCGCCCCAATCAGCTTCACGCCGATCGCGCCCGTCTCTTCCCGCAACACGTCCTGCGTGCGGGCCAATTCTTGCAACGTCTCGGCCTGTGCCCGCGTGAGCCGCTGTTGCGTTTTTTGCAACTGAGCCAGTCGCACAGTCTCTTCAAGAATTCGCTGCTCGCGCTCGCGGAGACTTTTGAGAGCCGATTCGAGTCGGGCGATTTCCTCTTGGGCCAGATCGGCCTCGGCCTTTTTACGTGCGGCGGCAATTTGTTGCTGCAAATCGTCGAGGTCTTTTTCAGCCTGAGCGGCGTTTTCCTTCGCACCGGCGGCGTCGCCGGACTCGCCCGCCTGGCCCGACTTGGCCAGTTTCGCCGCAGCCTTCGCCGCAGTGCGAGCGGCCTGTTCCGCTTGCAGGCGTTGCAACCGCCGGGCCAACTGCTCGATTTTTTCTTGGACCTGTTTCTGTTCGCGGGCGAGCCGCTGCAATTCTCGTTTACGTTCTTCTTCGTTCTGAATCTTGTTGGCGTCGTCGGCTTTTTTTCGTAAGCCCGCTTGTTCCTTGCGAAGCCCGGCCAGTTGCTGCTCGGCCTCGCGGAGTTTTTTGACCATGCGAGAAAGTTCCTGCTCGCGGCGGTCGGAAAGGATGTCGAGCATCTCTTGCAGGTCTTGGGCAGTTTTGGTTTGTTGCTGCTGAGCGGTCGTGAGTTGGTTCCGCTCGATATGTTGACCCGAGTCGCGCATTTGATTGCCGATGTTATTGCCCCGCGCGGCAGCGACGGCGTCATTCAGCGTCTCGGCGACGAGCGGTTCGGCTTCCTTCAATTGGCCCGTCATGGCGTCCATTTGTTGCAGCAGTTTTTCAAAGCGGCGACCAAGATCGGCTTGTCGCTGGGCCGTCTTGCGGAGATCGGCCTGCTGCTGCGGCGAGAGGTCTTTGAAATCCTTCGAGATCGTTTCGGCACGAATTTTCGCGGTCTCTTCGGCCAGTTCATTTTGCTCCGCCCGGAACTGGCTAATCTCTTTGGCAAAGCGACGATAATTGTCCCACTGCTGCAAATTGCCGAGCCATTTTTCCAAAGTTGCAATCACCGCATCCGCATGTTCCAACGCTGATTGCAACGAGCGAGTAACGAGCGGGTCGGGGCGAGGGTTGTTGGCGGGCACTTCCGTCACTGCTTGCGAACCTTTGATCGCACCGGTCAATTCACGCTCGACCAAGGGCAGATGTTCTTGTTCGAGACTGTTCAAATCGGCGAGTAGGCCCCGCATTCGCCGCTCCATGTCGGGACTGTTGAGGTGATTGCTCTGCAAATCGAACAACAGCGACTGGATCAACGAGACAACGCCCGACATCGGATCGGTCAGGTCGCGATGAATTTGCCGCTGGTTCAATTCGACTCCTTGCAACCGATCCAAATCAGCCTTCGCAAGGTGGCCCACTTGCTGATGTTGAATTTCGAGCGTCGCCGTTTGTCCACGGGCCGCTTGTTCCATCTTGAGCGCGCTGGCCAGCCGCGCGAGAATCGTCTCTTGCCGCTGGGCCAGATGATCTTCGAGCGTTTTCGCCGCGACGATGGAAATCTGTCGCGGGTTACTCTGGCCCGACTGCGGCTTGTAGTCGGTCGCGACGGCGAGCAGCCGGAGTTGCGTACCCGGCTTCAACATCAAAGGACCGAGCGTCCATTTTTTTTCGACGAGTCGAGAATCGCCCGGCTCGTCGCCGGATCGCTGCCCCTTCAATGCCAGCGAAATGTGGTCAGGTCCGACAAACAACGGGAGATCAAAATCGCCCTGGTCCGACTGATCGGATCGACTATATCGCAAGATGATTGTATGCAACGCCAAGTCGTCCTTGGCAATGATCTTTAGCGGAATCTCCGCGTCGGGCGTGAATTCGAGTGTGCTGGCAGCCGCTTCTAAACCGCCCGACGGCTGTTCCAACACGACCGATGGCGGCTGGTCAGGAAGTGCGACAATTTCATAACGATTGTCCGCTCCACTGGTCACGCCCTCTTTGTCTGTGAATTCAAACCAATAGGCCCCCGATTTTTCAATCAACAGTTTTTGCTGCTCATCGCCGGGCAACGTGAACGAGTGAGTGTCGGCCGCGATCTTGCCCGCGAAAGAAATGTTGTTGTCGAACTTCAACACAACGGAACGAAGCGGTTTGGAAACGGTGCCCGAGATTTCGAGTTGCGATCCTTGCAAGGCGCGAATGCGGCGTTCGGATTTTTCGGGCGGGTTGCCCGTGTAGGTGGGCGGAGTGAGCGAGATTTTCAGCGACTCCAAAATCGGCGGTTGCAAAACGGTCACGGTCCGCCATTCCATCGCGCGGTCGTCGCCCCCTTCGGCCCGATATTGAAAGGTCCTTTGAACATTCGCGCGACTGCTGAGCATGACGTTGTTGACGAACTTCATCGTTTCGTGTCGCGGTTCGGTTGGTTGGTCACCGAGCAGGTCGCGAAAGTAGATCGAAACTTCGCTCGGCAGTTGGCCATTCGCATCCGAGATTTCAAATTCGATGTCTTTTCCCTGCACCATTCGGGTCGGCGTTTGCGCAAACGTCAGTTGGTGTTTCTGCGGCCAGGTTGCCGAGGAGAACGGATTTGCCAATCGCGTCACGCCCATCGCAACGGCGAACGGTGCAATCACCACCAACACGAGCAACGCCACCAGCGGAATCCCGGCCCACGATAACGCCGCTCGCGTCGGTTGCGAATCGACCACGCGGGACAAATCCTCATCCGCCAGATCGGCGGTCGTGCTGGAAATAACCGCTCGACGCAAGAGCAACGACCCGGCGGTCGGATCATCCTCTTCTTGTCCCAAGAATTCGACCGTGCTGGCCAACCGGTCGCGAACTTTCGGAAACTCCTCTTGAATGCGTTGGGCAATCGCCACATCTCGCGGTTGATAACGCAGTGCAGGCAGCAAGTATCGAAACACCCCGTAGCCCACCGCCGACCACGCCGCCAGCGACCAGATAAAACGGACGCCCGGGTCGCGAAACCGCAGCCAATAATCCAACAGCCCGAGCGTGAGCCAAATCGCTCCCGCGATCAACACGATTCGCCCGACCGCGAACAGCAGGAGGAGCCGTTTCGACTTTTGTCGGACCGCCGCGATTTGATCGAGAAGCGGGTGGGGCATGAGTGGGGTGAACGGTTGGGGAGGTTTGTTCCGTGAAATGTGAGGTATTGTCACTCAACGGTGACATCATACCACTTTTTTGCGTTTTCCCGCCACAGCGGTCAATTTCTGCCGGTCCTGGCGAGCTCTCTCACGAGTAACGGTCTGCCGCATTTTTTCTGGACAAATGTTGCAATTTCGCCCCGAACAGGACAGAATGTGGGCATCCTGGCGGTCGGCGAATGTGGCGGACGATGTTGATGCCACGCCCCTTCGCGGACGGCAAGGCGGAACAGTTCCTTTTAACACGGGAGAAACAGAAGATGCGAAAATTGTTCGTGGGTGCAATGACGTTGGTGCTGATTTTTGGGGCGGGTGTGTCGCCGTCGTTTGCCGCCAAGAAGAGTAAAAAGGGTGGTGCCGACGCCGCCTTCAAAAAGCTCGACAGCAATGGCGACGGGAAAATCAGCCTCGCCGAATTTAAGTCTGGTCAAAAGAAAAAGAGCAAAGGTAAAAAGGGAAAGGGCAAGGATAAGGACGTCGTGGCTGCCTTTCGCAAGCTCGACAAAAACAAAGACGGGTTTTTGAGTCCATCCGAATTCAAGGCCAGCCAAGGCAAGAAGAAAAAGAAATAATGGGTCCAGTCGGACCGTTCTCGTCAGAGACAAATACAAATGGCCAGCCGAGATTTATAATCTCGGCTGGCCATTTTCGTTTTTTGTTCGACGCCACTATTTTCTGTTCTGGGACTTTCCGTTCTGGACCACGATTTACATTTGGTCATCGGGCGGGTTGGGAAGTCCGTCGAAAGCGTTCGCCAAATTTTTGTGGACGCTGATATTAATACCATACCGAATGGCACGCACGCTGCCGTCACAAAAGACCGCGTGAAAATTATTCGCATGAGGACCGCCCCAAGAACAGGTCGAACTTCCCGTGATGAACGGGGCGTTGTCCCGCCACGGTGAATTAAAACCCGACCGATACGATGACGCACCAAAACCCGCATACGCACCATACAGGTCGCCGGGGTCGGTTCCGTTCAAGTAGTTCGACGGATTGACCCATTTTTCAGCGGCCAAATAGACATAATGTTCATTGTCCCGCAGTTTCTTATCGACCTCGCCGTAGGGGAACGAAATGCCCGTAAAAGTAGGCATCTGCTTGGTCGTGTCGTACATTGAGTTCTTGGTCACGTACTTCGCCCACCAATCTTTACTGCGGCCGTCGTTTACATTGGTCGGCCCACCATCCAATTGACACCGCTCCTGATCTCCGCAATTGATCGCGTAGTCCGTTCGCGCTGCCAAGGTCAAAGGATCGCAATTCAGAGGCGTACTCTTGATGGGATAGGTTTGCACCGGGCGACGGCTGGGGCAGAGGAAAAGTTCCATTTCACGCCCCATGATGACCGCTGCGTTGGTCTTTTTCGTTTTGTCGTTTTCGCCTTCGGCTTTTTCGACAACGTCTTGCGCGTCCAAAAAGGGAATGATGCTGTACATCCAACCGCCCGGTTGTGACTTTCCGTATCCAGCGCCGGGATCGCCCGTCCAGTTGTATCCCCACCCGCCACTGGGATATCGGCCGAACTGCGTCCTAAAACCGATGACGGCCGCACCCAGTTGTTTAAGATTGTTTTTGCAAACGACTTTACGAGCCGACTCTCGCACCTCTTGCACGGCGGGAAGCAACATTGCCATCAACATCCCGATGATCGTGATCACGGTCATCAGTTCGATCAGGGTAAACGCTGGCCGCGTTCGCGGCTGTTTGGAATTCGAGTGATTACGATCTTGAAACAAACGAATGCGAGGCATGAGATATGACCCTCGAAAGCAGATAGAGCGATGTAAGATAAGCAATGGGGCCAGGGAGAAACGTGGAACTGAACTACTACCGGCTGCAAGCCGGTAGGTTCGGGGAAAAATCGTTGCTCGGACTGAAGTCCATCGCTCACGATTTTACAAATTGGCAATTT
>JAYUFG010000195.1:0-5807 GCA_043738845.1 Planctomycetaceae bacterium | reverse complement strand
GTCAACCTAACTCCACAAGCTAAGAACCTAAAGGTTTCGCCTGAAGGCGAGGGTTTTAGACCCATCGTGGAGACAATAACGCCATGATTCTGAACATTTTCAAACGCCTTTTTGCACGCCGCGACACAAAGCGACAGAAACAAAACCGCGATACCCGATCATCGCGATATCATCGTTTTGCGGGCTTAGAGACGCTGGAGTCGCGCATCATGATGGCCACTTGGGAGGGAGTCGTCGTAAACAATGTTGCCAGCGGAAGCGGAAGTTGGAACAATGACCTATCATGGAACGCGGGTGCCAAGCCAACGTCTACCACTTCGGCGTTTTTCAATATACTTTCAAATGTCGATGTCGGACCAATTGGTGGAAGGACCCTAGACCTCACAGTGTCCGCTCAAACGAGCTTGTACGCTACCCAATTAAATCCGATCACGGGACTGCCAATACCGATTGCCGGAATGATCACGTTGGGCAATGGGCCAGGACAACGCGGAAGGCTAAGCGTAGTGGGACAGGGGCTCGATCTTTCGAGTGTCAATGTGACAGCAATCGGTGGAAGCCTCTCGCAAGCGGACAATACCGTGCTCACGGCATCGAGTTCACAGTTTGTTTTGAGCTCGGCTTTACCGTCCACAAGTGTGGGGATTGCGCACATCGGGTCGGGTGCGACAAATGGCAATATCCTGGCATTGTTTAGCTTGGATGATACTTCGCCGCTATTCACGAACGCCATCGAGCTCGATGGCGGAAAGTTGAGAGCGTCAAAGAAATCAGACATCCTCGTCATGCCGATAATTAGTCCGCGAACCGGAAATCCCATAAGTGTTTCCGGTACAACGATCATCGGTCTTAACGGGATTGGCCAATTGGCCCTTGACGACTCGTATATGATGACCCATTTCATCGAATTAGGTGGTTCGCAAAGCACAGACGGGACACAAAATACGGTCGCGGTTTACAACAAAAGCGTGCTTTCAGTTCGCGATACATCGGGGATTCTATTGCCCCTAAGATTACAACCCCTACTGTGGCTAGACAACGGACATCTAACCGTTCCGGCATTGGTAACACTTCACGAGTTCGAAGTTATCGACAATAGTGCCATTTCGGTTGGCTCAGAGGGAACGATCGAGGCGTCCAATTTCCTATTGAACGGAACCCAAGGCGCACCAAAAACGATTGACATAGCAGTGGACGGGCGACGCTCACAAGTTTTAATTGAATCGGTCCTGAGAGCAACGAACTTCAAGTCGATAAATGTTACTAACGGTGGCGTTATATCGGCGAATGCGTCAAATATCGTAGACGGTCAGATCCAAATTCGGGGCGACTTTGCGGACTTAATGCTGCGTGGCAATCAAGCGGACGCGTTGGTGTTCGGATCACAAGGAAGCGGGAGTACAACCATCTCCGTCATGGACAGCGGGGTAGTTGATTTGATCAACGGCGGTGGCGTCATCGAAGGAACGCACGGCGTGATGTCGGGCGATAGTGTCGTGAGTATTGCGCAGGTTGAAGGCGTAAACAATTCGTTTGTTACGCAAGGCGTCGGCGCGACGATCACGCCCGGCGTGAATGCCGGCGACATTGCCACCCTCACGATCGCCGGTAAGCTCGACGCCTCCGCTGGCTTCACACTCGACGCTGATATTAAGAAATCGAATGGCGTCGATACGAGCGATAAACTTTCCGTGAGTGGCGGTGCACAAATCGCCGGACAACTTAATCTCACCAAGGTCGCTGGCTCGCAATCGATCAACGCCTGGCAAGAAGGAACCGCAGGCGACTACTTCACCGTCCTCAGCGCGACCGGAAGTCTCTCTGGCCAATTCGACGCGCGGCATGGCTTGAACTTGCCGACCGCGCCGACCGGCGAAAAGTGGAAAGTCATTTACGATGTGTCGGACGAATACGATCAAGCCTTGGCTGATAGCGATCCGAACTTTGCTGCGACCGATAACACTTCTGCGGCCCAACAAGCGTCCCAACCCTGGATTCACAACGGCACGCACGATGTGGTGTTACTCTTGGAAAAAACAACCGAAACCAACATCGTGTTAGATCACTATTATCTAACGTCCGGCGGTGGGTCGGGCAGCGCGGCCCAAATGTCGATTGACTTTCATATCGTCAATCCGACGTATGATCCGTTGAACCCGCCCGCCTTCACGCCGTTCAGCGTCAACATTTATCGGGTCGCCCACTCGCCGACCGTCGATTTAGGCCAACCGCCGATGACCGCGACCGTTACCAATCCCGCCGTCATCAGCCAATCGTCCGACGGTACCACGACGAACTATTCGTTTACATTCGACGTGGAATCATTCGCCGATTCAGCCGCCGATGGAGATTTTCGTTTACTGGCCGATGTCAACACCGCCAACGCCGTCGTCGAGTCGGCAGCGCATGACAATTGGGCCATGTTCTCCGGTGGGGCCTTTCGCAATGGCGACGTGGTCGAAGTGCAAGGGACCGACAACGCCGACAATCTTTCGGTCACCACAACCCGCGATACGACGGGTAAAGTCACCGCCTTTAACGTCACGTTCAACGGCCAGACTTCAACCTTCGCCGCGATTGATTCTGAAACCGGTTATACCACGCTTCACAAAGTCATCTTTCATGGTCACGGCGGCGATGATGTAAGTAACGTCGGCGTGGAAAGTGTTCAATACGGCGGCGAAGGGAATAACCAACTCAATGGTCACGATGATTCCGGCCTCGCGGGCATCGACGGTTACGGCGGCCACTACATTGGCCTCGTCGACGGGGACAACAACGTCACGGTCGGTGGCGGAATCAATAACATTGTCGCCGGTGCCGGGAACAATTCGTTTACGTTCCTCATGGCAGGCCACAACACGGTTCAATTCAACGGCACATTGTCCGGCGAAACGGCTGAAACAGAAGATTTTTCCTTTGGCGTGAATAGTTTTGCGTACATAACCGCGCCGGATGGGACTGTTCTCAGCGCATCGAGTGTCAACGGTGGACTCCTACAGTTGGCCATTGATGCAAACGGGCATGTTTCCATCAAGTCGATGGACAGCGGCGTTAAGATCGACAGCGTGACACTTGCAACGGGAAGCGGTGCGCTGGCCGTCAATCTGGCTCCGGCAAATGGCGTCGTGTCGATCACTTCTCCCGACGGCAGCCAGTGGAGTTTGTCCGCAACCGGCAATCCCGTCACGGTCGCCTTCTCGATGGTCGGCGGACATGAAGTTCTCACAAAAACAGGTGCGGGAACATTGGTAGTGTCAAACGCCAGCAATTTGCAGTCGGGCACGACGTTTGTAAACTCCTTAGGTGATTCGGAATTTAACTTTGACGTTGCCACAGTTGGTGGTTCGCTCGTGGAGCAAATATCGTCCGGAGCGATTACGCTTCACGGCCAGAACAGTGAAATCATTCATGTCTCGAATTCCGGAACCGACACGAATGTGGTCACTTCGCTTGGAATCGAAAATGGAAACGTGGTTCTCACAAAATCTGGCACGGGTCAATTGAACATCGACAGCGTTTCCGGTGTGACCGGCGCGTTGAAGGTGAACTTCAACGATGGGGCGTTACAGATTCGTCCGGCCTCCGGATCGTTGGCCTTAAAGACGCCCGATAATAATATTTGGACGGTATCGGATACGGGTGGTCCGAGCATCTTGGCCCTGGCGTCGGTGGGCGGAAAACTCCGGCTCGCCAAAGAAGGTGCTGGGACGCTGAATATCAATGCCGGTACACAAATTACGGCCGCTGTGATTTTCAGCAACTATGCTGGTAATACGGTGTTCAATGTGGACGTGGGGACACCAACCTCCGTCGTCCAGAATCAAATCGTCGATGCCGTCACGCCGGTCAGTTTGGATGTTGAGGACGGGGTTGTGGTGTTCAATTGTTCGGTGGAACTGCAAAGCGTATTCATCGGAGATGGCGCGAAAGTCGTGCTGGCCGATACGCCCGAAGAAATTGCGACGAGTGGAGCGCATGAACTTTTCACACGGTTCCTGAAGATCGCCAACGACGGCGGAACGATTTACGGCACGCCGAACCCGACGCGGACTTATTCCGGCACGCTGGACGTACGGAACAACGACATCTTTGTTCCTTACATCGCTGGCGAAACGATGGTCGATAACAATCCGTTTACGACGGCCGCAACGGCGTACAATACGATCATGGACATGGTCCGCAGTGGTGCCCAAAGCGCGGACGGCACGCACCTTTGGAGCGGGACGGGCATTACGAGCTCCATTGCGGGAGCGAGTATGGAGAACATGTCCCTGTACGCGCTCGGCGTGTACGACAATGGGGCATTGTGGGAAAATGGCATGGGATTTGGCATGGGAACGGATCGCCAACTGTTCAATGGGTCGGACATTCCAGGTCGTCCGGCAATCGCCGTTTTCGAGCACACGGTGATTGTGAGGTTTACGTTTGCGGGCGACGCCAACGGAGACGGAACGGTCAACCTCGACGACTATCAATACATTGATACGACGATAAACTCATGGGCAACCAGCCGCGTGATGAACGACACGAATTACGATGGGATCATTAATCTCGACGATTATCAACGTATTGACGTAAATATCAGCAATCCGATTGCGAATCCCGGTTCCAGCCCGGCTGGTGACGATCCGGTTGAACTTGGTCCCTCCATTGCTCTTTCAAACCCGATCCACACTTTGACGTTTGGCGCGGGAACGTCGGCACTAATCACAGCGCAGGACGGGAGCGTTTGGAACGTCGCGAATAATTCGGGTTCGACGTTCCAGTTGAAGTTCGAATATGACGGCACGAACATGACGATAACCAAGTCGGGCAATGGATGGTTGGAAATTAACGCGGGCACGTACGTCACCTCACCGGTGACGTTTGTAAACACAGCGGGTCGAACATTGTTTAATGTGGATGTCGGTACACCGTCGAGCGTTGATGTGAATGGCAATTTCGTCGAAGCAGTTACGCCCGTCAGCGTCAATGTGCAAGGGGGACGGGTGTACTTTAACACGGCGCAGGAATTGCAGAGTTTGAATATCGCCGGAAATGGCAACGTCACACTCAAACAAGGCACCATCCATTCGTTGACGGGCGGAAATAATTTATTCACCCGCGCACTCACGATTGCTCAGGCGAGTGGAACGGGTTTGTATCTCGGGACGCTTAACATCAATGGCAACAGCGTAGTGTTGGATTATGGGTCCGGCGCGAGTGAGAGTGCCCGCTCGGCTGTGCTCAATCAACTGACGGCCATGATTCGTAGTGCGGCGGATTACGATGACAGTTGGGGGGGACTGAACTGGGATGGCAAGGGAATCACGTCCAACACGATCGGAGTGTGGGATCCAACCGTTTACAGCATCGCAATCGCCGACAACGCCGAATTGCTGGCCAACGGCGCAGGCTATGGGCTTGGCCAAGCGGTCAACGGAAAAGCCCTCTATCGTGGGCAAGCCGTTTCGAGTCATGCAATCCTAATGCGGTTTACCTACGCGGGTGACGCGAACCAAGACGGCATTGTTGACGCGGCCGATCAACATTTCATCGACCTGAATGTGAACAACAGTCTCGGTCGGACTGGCTATTTGTGGGGCGACTTCAACTACGACGGGGTCATTGATAGCAACGACCAAGCCTACATCGACAACAACATCAATAACCCCTTCCGAACCCGGCTGCATTGAAGTGCCAAGCAGATACTTTTCCAAGGGGACGGAAGTTTGTTGGATTCCGTTGGCGACTGGGGTGGCTTAGCTTGTCGAACGGTGCAAAAAATGCCGGTTATTTGCCCATTTATTGGCGCGAAATAGCTG
>JAYUFG010000194.1:0-2205 GCA_043738845.1 Planctomycetaceae bacterium | reverse complement strand
AAAAAATTGCTTGATCGTATGGACCGTTGCCGCCCGGCCAGCGCGGGCAATCGACGTCGTCAGCGGAATGTGCTTGGGACAAACGGCCACGCAGTTTTGAGCATTGCCACACATCTGAATGCCCCCTTCGGAAGTCAGGGCGTCGAGCCGTTCGCCCGCGTTCATCTTGCCCGTCGGGTGCGTATTAAACAGCATTACCTGGCTAATCGCATGGGCACCAATGAACGCTTTGTCGTGCGTCGCTTGTTTGCGGGCGGCAAAGGCGGCGTCACTTTCGCCGGTCGCGCGGGTCAGTTCGACCTTTGTATATTGCGGGCAGGCTTCCATACAGCAACCGCAACTCATGCACTCGCTCAAAGGATAGGCGACACTTTGCGCGGCAGGCGATTGTTGCGGGCCAGGCCCCATATCGTGATAACCATCCACGGGAATCCAAGCCTTTACCTTTTTCAAGGCGTCGAAAACTCGCGAGCGGTCCACCATCAGATCGCGAACGACAGGAAACTTGCTCGCCGGACGCAACTCGATATCTTCCGGGTTGTCGTCGAGCAAACGATCCACCAGGGCCGAACAGGCCTGACGGACTTTGCCGTTGATGACCATCGTGCAGGCCCCGCAAACTTCTTCGAGGCAATTGCAATCCCAGGCGACGGGAGCGACCTTGTTCCCTTCGACATTTTGCGCCTGCGCCGCGATTTTTTGCAGCACGCTGATACAGTTCATGTCGGTTTCGTAAGGAACGCGGTGCCGTTCCCAATACGACGTGTGGCCCGGTGCGTCCTGACGGAGAACGCGAACTTCAATCGACTCGGGATGAGCGGTAGGACCAGCGTGATCGTGCGAGACACTCATAACAGACTCCACGTGAATTTTATTTTAACTTGACTACGAGGAAATTTAGCCGCCGAGATCGCCGAGGACACAGAGGAGGGAAGCGAAATGAATTCGGCTGATTACCCTTCGATCCATGTCACCTCTTCTATATTCTCTCGTACCTCTGCGACCTCGGCGGCTAAATGCTTCGTCGTCCATCGTTGTTTTTTTATGCCTTCAGCTTCTTCTGACGTTCATTCCAAACTTTTTCAATCAGTTCCGCACCGACCAAACCGTACAATCGCGGACGGGGTGTGATAATCGTCGTATCGACATCTTCGTAGCTCAACGTGACTTCACCAGCGGCATTGCACGTCGCAATCGTCGATTTCAGCCATTTCTTCGTGTTCGCCTCGAACTTGTCGCACCACTCCTCGGCCTCTTTCAAGCGAGCGGTCGGGTCGGTCGCCGTCAGGCCGGGCATCGAAAAGTCGGGCTTGAAATGTGCCCCACGGCTTTCGTCGCGCGCCAACGCTCCTTGCAAAATCGCCTTGGCCACCGGGAACATGTCGCGAAACGCCTTCGTAAATACGACGTTTTGATTCGTCCAGTTGCCGGTGTCCGAGAGCGAACAGCGTTTGGCCCTTTGTTCGAGTTCCTGCACTTTGGCCAGGGCTTCCTTCAATTGACTGTTGTGGCGAACGACCGTCGCCGACTTCGTCATCACCTGACCTAACTCTTGATGCAGAAGATAAGGATTTTCGCCGCCGGTCGAACGAGTGAGCAATTTGTCGTGCGCGTCTTGATGGTGCTTGCGGGCTTTGTCGCACAGTGATTTGTGTTCTTCGTCGGACGGTCCCGCTTTTTTCGACTTGAGCAACGTGTCGATGCCCGGCGCGACAATCAAACCGCTGAAAATGCAGGAAAGGAGCGAGTTCGCCCCAAGTCGATTTGCACCATGATACTGATAATCGCACTCGCCAATCGCGTACAGGCCAGAAATGTTCGTCTGTTGATTGCGAGAGGAACCAACGACCAACCCACCCTCGGCCGACCGTTCGTAATCGACCCACAGCCCGCCCATCGAATAATGGACGGCGGGGAAAATTTTCATCGGCACTTCGCGAGGATCGACCCCTTGGAACTTTTCGTAAATCTCCAAAATCCCGCCAAGCTTCTTATCCAGAATCTCACGCGGGATATGTGTGACATCGAGATAAACGCTCAACCGTTCCTTTTCAACGCTCAAACCTTCGGCGGTACAAACATTGAAAATCTCGCGAGTCGCAATGTCACGCGGGACCAAGTTGCCGTACTTCGGATATCGCTCTTCGAGAAAATAATATCGTTCGGCTTCAGGAATGCTCTTCGGATCGCGCGGGTCTTGCGGCT
>JAYUFG010000193.1:0-5834 GCA_043738845.1 Planctomycetaceae bacterium | reverse complement strand
AGCAGCGACCGGGTACCCGCTTGCGGGTGGCGGAGCGTGAATGGAACACGGCACGAACCGCTCACAGCCAAAAACAACTAAATCGGGAAGTTATTTCGAGCCAATTCCTTAGTTCGCGTTGCTGGCTTGAAAAGGAATAGTTGTGGATATCAATGACAGGCCGAACAGACTCGACCCTTGGAGAGCAATCTATGAAAACCGTGCTGCGATTTTTGATTGCGACTTGGTTCTGTATTGTTAGTGCGGGGAACAACATTCACGCCGCCCCGCCTCGTGTCTTGCCCGAAGGAACCCTGCCGGACGACGTTCGGCTGGGTGATCTCACGCATGTGAATAGCTACTTCCCCTTCACGCCGCCCGCCACGAAGGAAGATTGGGAACGGCGGGCCGAACGGCTGCGGCGACAGATTCTCGTCTCGCAAGGCTTGTGGCCCCAGCCGACGAAAACGCCCCTCAACGCCACGATTTATGGGAGCGTCGAACGCGACGACTACACGGTCGAGCGAGTTCATTTTGAGAGCGTACCCGGCCACTTTGTCACCGGCAGTCTCTATCGACCGAAAACAATCAACGGCAAGAATGCGAGCAAACTGCCCGGCGTGTTGTTCGCGCACGGGCATTGGAACGACGGCCGCTTTCACGACGACGGAACGAAGGCGGCTCGACAGCAAATTGCCGATGGTGCCGAGCGTTTCGAGAACGGTGCCCGATTCATGTTGCAAGCTCCGTGCGTGCAATTGGCTCGGATGGGTTGCGTCGTCTTCGCATTAGATATGGAAGGTTACGCCGACAGTGTGCAGCTTCTCCATCGGCCGGGCGTGCGGCCGGAAATGAACTCGCCCGACGGCTGGGGGTTCTTTAGTCCCCGTGCGGAATCGCGCCTGCAAACATTCATGGGTTTGCAAACGCTGAATGCGATTCGCGTGCTCGATTGGTTCAGCGAGTTGCCCGACGTCGATCCCAAACGGATCGGTGTGACGGGCGCGAGCGGTGGCGGAACGCAGACGTTTGTGCTATGCGCGATTGATCCTCGCCCGGCCGTCGCTTTTCCCGCAGTGATGGTCGGGACGGCGATGCAAGGGGGCTGCACCTGCGAAAATTCGGCCTATTTGCGGGTTGGGACGGGCAATGTCGAGATCGCCGCACTCATCGCTCCGCGCCCGCTGGGGATGACCGGTGCGAACGATTGGACGAAGGATTTGGAAACGAAGGGTCTGCCCGAGTTGAAGAAAATCTACACGCTCATGGGCGCGAAAGACTCCGTCATGGCCAAGGTCTTTCCGCACTTTCCGCACAATTACAACTATGTCGCCCGTGAGGTGATGTACCACTGGATGAACAAGCATCTCAAGCTCGGTTTGGCAGAGCCGATCTTGGAGGAAGATTTCAAACCGCTGTCGCGTGAGGAACTGACCGTTTGGGATGTCGAACCGAATGGCAAACATCCCAAGCCAGAAAGCGGTCCGAAGCACGAAATCGGTTTATTGCGGTGGCTGGCGGAGGACTCCGAAAAACAATTGGCCGCGCTGACGCCGAAGGATGCAGAGTCGCTGAAGGAGTATCGCCGCGTTGTCGGGGGCGGATGGAATATCTTGGTCGGCCGAGAGTCACCCTACGAGGACACGCGACACGATCCGGCGCGTCCTGAAAAACAGGAGCGTTATCATCTGACGAAAGTCCGCCTGACCAACAAGGCCAAGGGAACGGATCGCCCCCTCATCGTGCTCGACCCGCTCGACTATCCAAACAAACATCACGTTACGGTCGTTTGGCTCGACGGTGCGGGTAAGGCGGGCCTGTTTGACGCCGAAGGAAAGCACCCGATTCCCGCGGTGCAATTGTTGCTCGACTCGGGCCTCACTGTCGTCGGGATCGACCTGCTTTATCAAGGTGAATATCTGGCCGATGGAAAACCGCTGACGGAAGCTCGCATGGTTGACCCGAAGGATGCGTACAAATCGACCGCCGCTTGTTACACGTATGGTTACAACAACTCGCTGTTTGCGGAACGGGTGCATGATGCGCAAACGGCCATTGCATTTGCGTTGAATCTGGACATGCGTAATATGCCCGTGCCGGTGAGTGTTGTCGGCGTGAATGGGGCGGGACCGATCGCGCTCGCGGCGGCGGCCGATTCACACGGTCTCGGCGGTTATCACGACATCGTCGGTGCGGTCGCTGTTGATACGGCTGGCTTCCGATTTGCGAACGTGACCAAAACGAACGACCTGAATTTTGTGCCGGGCGCGGTCAAGTACGGCGATATTCCCTCCCTGATTTCGTTATGTACGCAACGACGCTTATGGCTGTCGGGCGAGGGCGAAAAACTTCCTGACATCGCGGCTGCCACCTTTCAAGCCACCGGCCGAAAAGTCGAGGTTAAGCTCTACACTGGCCCGGCGGACGAGCAGTTCAAGTCAATTGCCGAATGGATTGCGGGCGATTGGCTGACAAAGTGAATCGGCGTGAGATTGTGGGAGTTTATTTGCCTACTTTGCGTCGCCAGAGAAATGTATCGACTGTGTAATGGTGGGCACTGATGGACGCGAGTAAAATTGCCGAGGCTTGAATCCAAAACGTATTCATGGCCACGGAGAATTTAGCTTCGTAACTATATCCGATGAAGTATAGGGCGGTCCAAAACAGAGCGAAGCCCAAAAAGTTCGGTACCTTTTCCGCCCACCGCCAGCCTCGTTCAATGGCCGTTGATCGCTCCATCCACCAGACCAGTGCCATGTACTGACAGGCGTGAAAGATCGTCACAGCCAAGAACCCACGCTGAAAATGGGATGCGAAGCAGAACCCATAGGCGTGAATCGCCATGCACGTCATGTAGTTGACGAACCCGACCGACGAATAGTTTCGGCCATTGTTTTTCATCAGACGAAGCTCGGCATACAACGCGATCAAAGTGCCGACGCCTGCCAGACACCAAAACATCGTCATCACGATTGGCCCAAAGTACATCGGGATGAACGTATACGTTTTCCCTTGCCAGGCGGTGTAAATCGTGTCCCATCGTCCCAAGATCAAGGCCGGAAACCACAAGTGATACGCCCACCAGCGCAGACGGCGGTCTTGTTCCGTGAATTTCACTTGGCGGCCGTACAAGCAGCCGATGCCATAAGTTTGACGAACATAGTGATACGACTGCCACACATTAATGAACGTCATCACCTCGACGAACAATCCGGCCAGACTCGCAGAGGCCAGCAAACCGGCAATGGCGAAGTAGAGCGGAAAGCCTGTCAACCAGTGGGCTTTATGCTCGTTAATTTTGCGTTGTAAGCGAACGTAAGTCGCATACACGTGAGGTGAACTGACGAGCGCACTGATCCAAATGTACCAATTGATCGGCGATTGACTGAACAAAGCCTTTTCGCCCATCGACCACACCAGCGGCAGCGCGACGATCAACCCACCGGTAATGATAAACAGCCATTCAAACCGGCTGGGCGGTGCAATCGCCTTCACGCCGGGCGTCGAGGTTCGTCCGGAGACACCCTTCTCAATGACGGAATCGTGTCCGTCGATCTCGTCGTGTAATAGTGCGTCAACGGTGGACATGGAGTTTTCTTTCAACGCTCGGCAAATTTTAGAACACTTCACCGTTTCAAAATGCAACGAAGACCAATTAGCCGCCGAGGTCGCAGAGATAAAAGAGGTATCCATCGCGAAGTGACGACATGTGGCGGTGTTTTCGCCCCCGAACTTGATCTCGGTGTCCTCTGCGAACTCGGCGGCTAATTTTCTTCGTAGTTATTTGAACGGGGTTATCGCACCATTGGAAATCCAATTAGTGAACCGGCGCAGCCATACGGATTTTCGGCTGTGGGACAGCGAATGGCTTGCGAGCGAATCGTGATACGCTCACGGCAATTTGTCGATAGGTCTCCGCCGGAACAAAGTTTAGTACACCGACCACCATCAACAGAGAGAAAAACACCACGCCGGGGATCATGATCGCGATCCCGATATGCAGGAAAAAGATCGCTCCAATGACATATCGCCTTGTCGGCCGAAACCAAATCAAAATCGGTGCCGTACCTTCAATCAAGATGGTTCCATAAGTCATCCATTTGCGAAGGAGTCCGCCCAGGCTCAACGTGATCCACGACATCTCGCCCATTCGCCACCAGCGATCACTAGCAATGGTCCAGTGCAACGCATCCCCTTCGATCCAAGCACTGTCCTGTGCGAATTTATAGCCCAGGCTGATCGTGTATATCAGCAGAAAGTGGATTTGCATCATTCGCAGAGACCACGCCCAGGGTGTTGCGATATTGGAACTGTTTGCTGAATTTACGAAACGTTTTCGTAACCACGCATCAACCGAGCAAGCATATCCCCACGGTGCGAACATGCCGTACAGCAGAAAAATTCTCGCGACCATTTCCTCGCCGTTCACAACATACGTGTTGCGCCGGACGAGAATGTTGATGATCGCGAACAAGAGTGCGCTCGAAATGCGTGAGCAGAAACCAATGGCCAATGTCACCGAGGCGACGAGTCCCACGACCCAATAGGCGCGGGTCGGCAACACCCCTTCCGTAACCTGCATGACGTTCCACTCGTCTATGGTCGGCGGCCCAGCGATAATTTTGTCGTTGAGCGAGATGATTCCGTCGGCCGCGTAAAAGCGTTCCCAGTTCGGCGACAGACCAATAAACCAAACCGTTAGGAGCAAGCCCAGTCCGATTCGACAGGCCGCCATCGGCAGCGGATCAATCGCCGAGAACCAAATGCGATTCCAAAGTGTCAAGAGATACTTGGTCATGACCCCTCTCCTGTGTGCGCCAATCGCTCGCCTTCACGTCCGACCGGAAATTCGTTCAACTTTAAGAACGAAACTTGCGGATACAACAACTCTTGCCGCTGGATCGCTTCGTCGGGCGGGACGATCATTTGATAACCCAACTCCCAGCGCACGGCTTTCAATTGCATTCCATCCCGTTCGGGAAACTGTCGAGCGATGTAATGGGAATACGACTCGCGTGCGGCCGGGTCGCGATAGATGTTCAATTCAAACTTGATTTCTTTCAGGTCGAACAACAAATGGTCCCACAGCGTGCGCCCCGACTGATTAGGGAGTGGGAGCATCTCCAGTTTTTCGTTCGTGCCGTCGGAGTAAACGCCACGAATGACATACCACCAATTAAACCGGCTTTGATAGCCGAACATCTGCCAGCGATTGTCGAGGGCGGCGAAATAGGCGTATCGCCGCACGTACCAACTGGCCATTTGCAAACGATGGACGTCCTCCGGCGAGCGGGTTGAAGCGGCCCAACCGAGGAGATTGTCTTTCCAATGCAGCGGCAGATTGACGAAGAATACGGTCGCCAGATTCGCAACAATGAACAGGTTAGTCAGACCGCGCTTCCAGGCATTTTGTGCGGAGAGAAATCGCATAAAAATGATGCGGATAGTAGGTCAGGCCTGTGGCCTGACAAAATGTTTGTTTTTTTGTCGTGCGATGGATCGGCTGTCAGGCCACAGGCCTGACCTACAATTGGTGGGTGGTCAGGAGGGAACGCGGGCGACTGCGTCGCGGCGTTTTTGGCCGTTCGATCCGGTCCTATTTCCACGACTAGACAAACATAGCACGTCTTTTCCAACTGGCAAATTTTACGCGGTCGGATCTTTCAGAAAACTGAAACAGACCTGAACCAACATAGGGCCAAAAAAAATGCGGCACCGTTGAACTGTTTCAACGGTGCCGCGCAAAATTGTTTGTACTGCATTTATCGTTAGTTAGTTCGGATCACTCCACGGCGGAGGCGGAGGTGGTGCTGGCGCGGGTGCAGGTGCAGGAGCAGGAGCAGGAGCAGGAGCAG
>JAYUFG010000192.1:0-2205 GCA_043738845.1 Planctomycetaceae bacterium | reverse complement strand
AATTATAATGCACAAGGTTTTCGTGATAGGGCTGTTCGGGAGCCGGTCCGAGCCAGATATTGAAATCGAGACTGCTCGGCGGAGTGGCGACCGGTTTGGTCCCAATCGAAGCACGGGGCTTATAGCACAGGCCCCGCGAGACGAGCAGCTTGCCGAACTTGCCGCTGCTGGCGATGGCGGCGGCGGTCGCTCCCTCATTGCCGCTGCGGCTTTGCGTTCCGTGCTGCACAATCCGGTCGTACTTGCGAGCGGAATCAACGAGGATGCGGCCCTCGCGAATGTTGTGACTGCACGGCTTCTCGACGTACACGTCCTTACCCGCCTGACAGGCCCAAATCGCGATCAGCGAATGCCAATGATTCGGCGTGGCGATGGAAACGGCGTCGAGTTCCTTGTCGTCGAGGGCTTTGCGAATGTCGGCGACACAGTTCGGCGTGGTGAGCATCTCTTTTTCAAATTGCTTTTTGCGGGAATCAAACAGTCGCGTGTCGGGATCAATGAGGTACGTGATCTCGACCCCTTTCATCTTGCTCCACTCGCTGATGTGGCTCCCTCCGCGACCGTGAATCCCGGCGACGCCGATGCGGATCGTGTCGTTGGCACCGAGCACCTTGCCGGAGGACTTGGTTCCGCCGATGGTGAAGGTCGAGAAGACCGCGCTGGCAGCGGCGGTCGTTTTAAGAAACTGACGACGGGAGAGGGAGCGGTGGGACATGGGTGGCGAGGGGTGGAAGGGAAATGATGAATGCGGAACGATGAACGATGAATGGGGGAGGGGAAATGCAAAAGTCAAAACGGGGAAGTGTAAATTCGAGCAATGGTTAGCCGCGACCGGGTACCCGCTTGCGGGTGGCGGAGCGTTATAGGGCGCAGCGGACCTACGGGCCATCAACAATTTTCGGCCGGAGCCAGGTTTGGCCTTTCTTATAACGATTGGCGCGGTCGATGATGACGGGGTCTTTACTGGTTGCGATCACGGTGTCCAAAGCTTTATCGAATTCGTCCTTGTTCGGTTCGCGAATCTCGCGGTGATGGGCCAGTTCGACCATCGACTCGCACGCCATTTGGGCGAAATCGGGCTGACTCGTATACGGCAGGAGGAACCGGAGCGACTCGACGAGGTACGCCATGCGAGCGCGTTGCAGCACGATGTTTTTTTCTTCGGGCGATTTGGCGATACTCATTGCTTGCTTCACGCGCTCGAACCGCTCGGCGTCCGTTCGCTTGTCGCCGCGAACGGTGCCGACACGAACGTAATGTTTGAAGGTCATTGCCCGTTCGGCTGAATCGGTCGCCGATTTCGTGAGTTCCATCAGCCGGTCGGCGACGGTGCTGTCGGGCCACATGCAGAGGGCGTGAATGCCAGCTTGATGTTCCGTTTCGTCCTTGCTGGCGATTGCTGCCTCAACGACGGAGAGAGCCTTCGCACCACCGATTCGCCCAATCGTCGAAAGAAGGGCGAGTCTGTGTTCCAGTTTTGCACGTGCGTCATACCAGACGAGAACCGGCTCAGCCTGGTCTTTTACATCGCCAATCCTCCTACAGGCGGTAGCGACACTTTTTTCCGCCGCATCACGTTCGGGTCCGATTTCGGCTTTGAATAAGCCGGGCATCATATAGGGAATGTAATCGATCGTGAAAAACTGTCCGCAGGCATCCATCGCCGCCATGCGAACTTTCGGGTCAGCGGCTTCAATATACGGCAATATATCGAGGTACACGTCTAGTATCGACCGGCGGGCAACTAACACACTCAGCAATCGAATTTGCAAAGCAGGAGGAGACGACTTCAACTCCTTGGCAATCGATTCGCTGACGGAATCGCCTTTCAACTTGCCAAGACTGGCGACGGCTGCGTCTTGCTCAGCCGCCGACTTTCCTCCGGCAGCATCGATCAGAAGTTTTAAGTCGGTCAAATTGCCGAGAATGCCCAATGCGCTGATGGCCGCTACGCGGACCGGTTCGTCCTTCGATGAATTGAGTAATGCGACAATATCGGGTCGGGCGGAAACGTCACCCCGGTCGGACAGGGCACTGAGCAAACCTTCTTGAGCGAAGCTGGGTATTTTCGCGAGTTGGCCGGAGAACTGCTTCGTCGCCGCCGCTCCCTTGGCCGATGTGCGGACTTGTTCCAAGCCGACCGCTCGTAGGTCTTTGTCCTTGTCGCCGAGGAGACCGACCACGGTTGATACGAGTTCGTCGTTG
>JAYUFG010000191.1:0-15645 GCA_043738845.1 Planctomycetaceae bacterium | reverse complement strand
AATGACGGTGGTGACAACTGCATCGGCACGGCCGACTCGCCCGCTGGCCCATTCAAACCGCGGTTCGTCGGAACCGGACCGTCCTCGTCCGGCGTTTGCACTTTTACACTGCGGGCAATCCGCGGCTTCGCTTGCCAGCTTGAATGGTCACGGTCCTCGCCCGCGACCGGAGTGACGGGCGTGTCGTTCCGAGCATCACGGTAATAACGACTGGTGCTTTCGGCCAGCGAGGCTTCATTGTTGACTTTCATGACCGAACGCAAGTCCGGTCGGCGAGCAGGCGTTGGTTCACGCACGCTGATCGACTTGAGTTCACAAGAAGGGTCTTCCTTCAGCTTCGTTTCTCTAGCGACCGGTTCCAGTTTGACATCGCTGGGCGAAACAACTTCCAAACGCGCCGGAGCGGCTCTCGGTTCTTCGTCCGGTTGTCCGGGCATTCCCAATACAGGTCCGGTCACAGCCGGTTCGGAATAGCGAGCGGGAATGATGTCGCTAACGGACGTTTGAGCGGCCGTTTGCGGCGGTGTATTTTTCGACCGCCATTTTAGATTTGTATTTGCAGCAGGCGTCGTTCCCTTTTGCACGAGCGGAACATCGTTCACGTCGCTGGCACTGGCGATGGGCGAGCGGCGACTGCTCGGCGCAGTGCTGGCTGTGGAACTTTCCCGAAGCTGGTTGGTTTGAAACGCCCACCGCATCGGTGGCCCATCTTCGGCGCGAACGGTCGTCGCGAATCCGGACAGGATAACCAGTCCGGAAGCGCAGAGGCTGAGTAGCCTGGTCGGAGTACCGACGCTGAGTAGCTTGGTCGGAGTACCGACGCTACGGAGCTTCGTTCGATTTGTGTTCGGGGCTGTAATTGGGTGCTTCCTGCGTGATGACGATGTCATGTGGGTGACTCTCCCTAACGCTGGCGGAAGAGACCTGGATAAACCGCGCGTCCCTGCGCAATTCTTCAATTGTCGCGGTGCCGCAATAGCCCATCCCGGCTCGTAATCCACCGACCAGTTGATAAACAAAGATACTTAACGGACCTTTGAACGGAACTCGACCTTCAACGCCTTCCGGTACCAGCTTGTCGGGGCCTCGTTCCACCCCCTTCTGCCGATACCGCTCGCTGGACCCGTGAATCATGGCACCCAGCGAACCCATCCCTCGATACACTTTGAACGTTCTTCCCTGATACAAAATAAGTTGGCCGGGACTTTCGGTCACACCGGCGAACAAGCCGCCGATCATGACCGAATGAGCACCTGCCGCGATAGCTTTCGTAATATCTCCGGAGAACCGAATTCCACCATCGGCGATCACCGGAACACCCTCGAGCTTGGCCGCTTCCACCGCACCACTAATGGCCGTGATTTGCGGAACTCCCACTCCCGAGATCACTCGCGTTGTACAAATCGAGCCGGGACCAATCCCGACCTTGATAGCGTCCGCACCCGCTTTAATCAGGTCGGATGCACCTTCTTGCGTGGCGACGTTTCCCGCCACCACGTCGATATCCCAACGTTTTTTAATAGTTCGGACCGTCTCGATCACATTGGCCGAATGGCCGTGGGCACTGTCCACGATAAGTACGTCGACCCCCTGACCGATCAAGCTGGCTGCCCGATCATAATCATGAACGCCGACCGCAGCTCCCACACGCAGCCTACCCTGCCTGTCTTTACAGGCATTGGGGTAATGCTTCATCATGTCGATGTCTTTGATCGTAATGAGTCCGGTCAGTGTATAATTTTCGTCCACCAGCAAAAGTTTCTCGACCTTTTTTGCCATTAAAATCTGCTCAGCCTCTGCAAGCGTTACGGTCCCCTGAGCCGTTACAAGGTTCTCACGTGTCATAACCTCCGAGATTTTAAGGTCATTGTTCTCCAAAAACCGCAAATCGCGTCGCGTCAAAATTCCAATAAGTTTTTTTCCTTCGCAGACCGGAACGCCCGACACGTTGTACTGTTCCATGATCTCGCGGGCCTTTCCGACGCTAGCATCGGGCGAGATTGTCTTGGGATCATAGATAATCCCGTTGGCGGACCGTTTGACCTTGTCCACCTCTTCGGTCTGTCGTTCGATCGACATGTTCTTATGGATAACCCCCAAACCACCCTGTTGCGCCAAGGCAATCGCCATCTCATGCTCGGTGACCGTGTCCATTGGCGAACTGAGGAGCGGAATGTTTAGCGAGATGCGTCGCGTGAGTTTCGTACTCACGTCACAGTCGGCGGGGACCACCGTGCTATAGCGCGGTTCCAGCAAAATGTCGTCGAACGTGATGCCTTGGTGGCGGATTTTGTCGAGCATGGAGAGACTCCCTAAAAGGGGGAAGCGTTAAACGGCCGTTTTTACGAGATTCGTGCCAAACGAAAGACAAGGCTCATTGAGGGTTAAACCCGAATTCAATTTACAAAACAATCACCCGAAACTGTCGCGGACCTCCGACGGGGCGGGGCCGTAGGCGAACGGGGCCATTGAAAAGCTCGCCCGTCCTTGGCTCAGGCTGCGGACCGCCATCGAATAACCGAACATCTTGGCCAGCGGCACCTCCGCCGAAACTACATTCAACTTGCCACGATGATCGGTCCCCGTAATCATCGCTCGACGCTGTTGCAGATCGCTGACGATGTCCCCCAAATGCTCCTCGGGAACACTCACTTCAAGTTTCATAATCGGCTCAAGGATCAAAACGTCCCCTTGCTGCAATGCTTTATTGAACGCATCGGCCGCCGCAATCCGAATCGCCACCTCATTGATCGAAGGGTCGGGCGACGTGATTTCCAACAGCGTGATCGAGCAATTGAACAGCGGGAAACCAAACAATCCACCACCGCCAGCACTCTCGCTCAAAGACTCGGTCGCAATTTGACAGGCCTTGATCAGCTTCTCGTCTTGCGGGAACCAAGAGGTCATTACCTTGGCCGCAGCGCGAGATTTTTCGTCGGGCGAAATTTTCACCCGCACATCGGCGTTGACTTGTCCCGCTGCGAGAATGCGATGACACTCGCCCGTGACTTCGACCTGCTTGCTCACGGTTTCGCGATAACTGACGCGCGGTTTGTGAACCTTCACATCGAGATTGAAATCACGAAGGAGCTTGTGCTTGATAACTTCAAGATGCAATTCACCCATCCCGCTGATGAGCGTTTGGCCCGTCTCTTCGCTTTCTTGGGCGCGAAATGTTGGGTCTTGGCGTTTCATCATCTCCAAAGTTTCCGACAGTTTTTTGCGCTCTTGCGAGGTTTCCGGTTCAATGGCCATCGAGATGACCGTTTCCGGAAACTCAATCGACTCCAAGAGGATCGGCTCTTTTGTATCGCAGAGGGTGTCGCCCGTCACCGAGTTGCGGGGGCCAATGATGCCGACGATGTCGCCCGCCTCGACGAGCGGAATTTGCTCACGACGGCTGGCCTGAACATGCCACAGCTGGGCGGCGTTTTCTTTGATGTCCTTGCCCGGATTGAAGACGCGGCTGTTCTGTTTGAGACTGCCGGAATAAACGCGAACGAAGTACAAATCGCCGTGTTTTTCAGCCTGAATCTTGAAAATCAAGCCGCAAAACGGTTCCTCCACGTCGGCCTTACGCTGAATCGGTTTCGGTTCTTTTCCCTTTTGTCGCGGGTCGAGTCCGTCCACTGGCGGAACGTCGGCGGGACTCGGCAAAAAATCTCGCACCGCGTCGAGCAGCGGCTGAATTCCAATATAGTCGAGAGCCGAACCGCACAACACCGGGACAATCTGTCGCGAGATCGTCGCCGCGCGGATAACCTTTTTAATCAACTCTTGCGGGACAGGTTGCTCTTCTAACACAAGTGCGGCGAGTTCGTCATTGTGCGAAAAAAGTTCGCCGAGAAGTTGCTCGCGATAAAGATCGGCCTCGTCCTTGAGGTCGGGCGGAAGCTCTTCTTCAATGACTTCTTTGCCCAGCACTTCTTGCTTGAACGTGAGGAACTTCATACTCACAAGGTCGATAATTCCGCGAAACGGATTGGCCACATGCGGCGGCCCGACGCCGACCGGGATTTGGACCGCGACCGGATGAATGCTCAGCCGCTTCTTAATTTGGTCGAACGTGCCATGAAAGTCGGCACCTTCGCGGTCCATCTTGTTGATGAATGCGATCCGGGGGACGCCATATTTGTCAGCCTGACGCCAGACCGTTTCGCTTTGGGCCTCGACCCCTTCGCGAGAGGAGAAGACAACGACCCCGCCATCAAGAACGCGGAGAGAGCGTTCGACCTCGGCGGTGAAATCGACGTGGCCCGGCGTGTCGATCAGGTTGACGTCGATTCCTTTCCAATGGAACGTGACGCAGGCGGAATAGATCGTGATCCCCCGCTCTTGCTCTTCGGGGTCGAAATCGGTGGTCGTGGTCCCTTTATCGACCTCGCCCATCCGGTGCGTGGCCCCGGTGTAATAGAGCATCCGCTCGGTGACGGTGGTCTTACCAGCGTCGATGTGGGCAATAATGCCGATGTTGCGTAGGTTTTCGAGTTTGCGTGCCATGCTCGCTTCTAATGGTCAGCATAAGGAATGTCAAGCGGGGAAACGCATTGCTTGGGCAAAACGAGCATTTTCTCGTATGGTTTCGCCGACGCAGGTTCCGATATACTGGGCGGGCAGATTCAACCATGATTGTCACTACCAAACTCAAAAGGTTCCATGTCTGATTTTTTTCACTCCTGCTGGAATGAACTCGTGTGGTTGATCGACTTGCGAAAGCCCGACAACCTGAAAGCGTTCGTCGAGACCTATCGCGAACAATGGTGGATTTGCTACGCCATCCTCACGGCAATTATTTTTAGCGAGACGGGCCTTCTGATCGGCTTTTTTCTGCCGGGTGATTCGCTCCTGTTCGCGGCCGGGTTTCTCGCCAGCCAGGGGGTGTTCGATATCGCCCTCTTGAATTTGTGCCTGGGCGCGGCGGCGATTCTCGGCGACGCCCTAAACTATTATGTCGGGCTGAAAATGAGCGACACCGTCTTTGAGAAGGGGCGGTTGCGGTTCGTGAAGCATTCGCACCTGTTGGCGGCCAAGGCGTTTTACGAGCGACATGGCGGGCTGGCAATTGTCCTGGCACGGTTTGTTCCGCTGGTCCGGACTTTTACGCCGTTTGTGGCCGGGATCGCCCGCATGAGCTATCGGCGGTTCGTACTGTTTAACATTCTGGGTGGGATCGGCTGGGTCGCGTTGATGACGTTGGCGGGCTATTTTTTAGGCAGAATTCCCTGGGTTTCGGGCAACTTTGAACCGGTCGTAATCGGGATTGTCGTGCTGAGTGTGCTGCCGGTCGTGATCGGCGTGGGGAGAGGTTTTTTGGCGAAACGGCGAACAGCGAAAGAATCGGCCGATTCGGCGTGACACGATTCGGCCAGAGGCGGGGCGTCAACCAATTCCCGAATTGGCCTGGATTTCTTCGTCCCACCTGCCCGGAAATGCTTGACAATCGCCCGGCCCCCGATGATGATGCACACGTTGCGCCGCAGGTCTCATTTCTTGCCCCGATAACCGGAAGTCGGGCGACCTTAGCGCATAAAAATCGCCGCTGTCCCAAAACCTTATTCAAGGTATTTGGGTCGTACGGGAATAGTTCGCGCCGCTGTACGCGAATCTTAACACATGCACACACTTGAAAAGCCCGCTCGTCAACGTGTTTGGTTCTTGTTGTTCCTGGTCCTGTTTGGCCTATTCGCCACAATTGTGAGGCCGACCGTTGCGCTCGCGGAAGAGGGTGCCAAGGAAGCGGTGAAAGAGGGTGCTAAGGCGACGGAAGAAAAGGGCTTCATTGAGTGGTTTCTGAAATCGTCGGGTGTGATTGGGCTGTTTATTTTGATCCTTTCGATCTATTTCATCTCCGTTGTGATCCAACTATTTTCGCAGTTTCGAGCGGAAATCGCGATGCCCCCAGAAATTGTCGCCTCCTGCGAGAGTATGTTAGAGGCCAAGGATTTCAAAGGGATTTATGAGCAAGTCAAATCGGATGATTCGTTCTTTAGCCGGGTCTTGAATACGGGCATTGGTGAACTCCCGGGCGGTTTGGCCGAAGCTCGCGATGCGATGGAGCGATTCGGCGAGTCGATTATTGTCGGCATGGAAAAGAAGATCAGCATCATGGCCGTGTTGGGCACGCTCGGCCCGATGATTGGCTTGCTCGGTACTTTGATGGGAATGATCGACAGCTTTGGAGCGATTGCCCGCGGTAAAGATTCGCTCGATGCGACGAAAGTTGCGGAAGGAATTTCCGAAGCCCTGTTGTTGACGTTTGAAGGCGTTATTCTCTCCGTCCCAGCTATTTATTTTTACTCGTTTTTCAAAAATCGAATCGCCACAATTTCGGTTGGCGTGATGTTGCGTGCTGACGAGTTTTTGCGGCATTTTGCCCATGCCGCCCGGAATAAAGGGGCGGGCGGCGCACGACCTCCAGCACCGCCAGCACCGGCCCGCTAAATAAACCCGTAGGTCAGGCCTGTGGCCTGACAACCAGCCAACGACGCAAAGTCCACTTTTGTCAGGCCGCAGGCCTGACCTACGGTTGGGGTTGTGGGCGTAACTCGATTTGTGATTTTTGGGAATTTTGACGAGAGTGTTTCATGTCCGGTTCAGTCTCTTCCGATGCCGCCGAACCAAATCTGACGCCCATCTTGGACATGGTCTTTCAGTTGATCACGTTCTTCATGCTCGTGACCAATTTTAAGGCGGCGGAAATGGATCTGTCGTTGCATTTGCCCGTCGTCGGTTCGGCGAAGCCGGTCAAGTCCGACACGGAAGAGCAATTGCTCGTGTTGAACATCGATACCAAAGGGGGCGTGAGATATTGCAACTCGGCCAAGCCCGACCTGAAGGCATTTATCAAACAAACGGCGAGGGGGGCGATGGCCCAGGCCAATTTACATGGCCATGATCTCAAGGACAAAGACGATTTGCCCGCAATTGTCGTCATCCGAGCAGATCGTGAAACACCCTTTAAGCATCTCAACAATGTGATCGAAATTTGCCAAGACAATGGGTACCGCAACTTTGCGTTTAAGGCCCAGAATAAAGAAATAAAAGTAGACAAGCCCAAATAGCCTATCGTCACCGCAGTTCTAGTTTTTGCCAATTTTTTAGCGTTTTTCCCATGCGACATCGTCGTAAAAGTTCCGGCGAAGAAGTCACGCTCAATCTGACCGCTATGCTCGACATGGCGTTTCAGTTGCTGGCATTTTTCGTCATGACCTTTCGCCCGCCCCCAGCCGAAGCCCAGATTCTCATGCGGATGCCACCACCGCAAGCCACCACGATTAAGGGCAAAGCCAACGCGGGTGAAGCAAAAAACGACGAAATCGCCAAAGGTCTTGAGACGCTCCTCATTACGATCACCTCGCAAGGCAAAGGAGATATCGGCCAAATGTCGGCCGGAGATTTTGTCGCCAACACCGTGATTCAGTTGCGCGATGAACTCAAAAGGATTTTCGGGCAACCGGCCGTTCCGTACGAACAAGTCATCGTCCAAGTCGATGCCAATTTGCGTTACGAAGAACTCATGAAAGTCATCAGTTTGTGCGCCGAATTGGATATTCCCGACCCGGCTGATCCGGCCAAACGAAAAAAACTTTCCAAGCTCAGTTTTGTAAAAATGGGCGACGACGCCCCGAAGTAGCACAATTTAACTCTAACTGGCGAGCCGATTAAACTGGCGAGCCGGTGGGCGTAAGCCACCGGTGCAAATGCGAGTCTAAGTATCACTCCGGTGCCAACCCGCACCGGCTCAAACACAAGCAAGAATGTCCTTCGTCCGTGTGTCGGTACCTTTTCAAGTCTCAGGTGATTTACCATGCGACGCCATTATACTCGACCGCCGGTTGCTGGAATCTCGCGGAGCAGTCCGATGGCGCGATTGTTCACCATGATCGCGTTTCTGGCGATTTTGGTGATGTTGATGCAAAAGGCCCGCGATCCCGGCATGTGGGAGTGGGCCGCCCCGCGACAAGACGGCGAAGTCATCGAGACGGTGGGCATGTTGAAAAACAAGGTCGATAATGGTCGGCCGCAGGCCCCCCTTCGCGCCCGGCCCGTCACCGAGCTTTTCGGCCCGTCGAATCTGTACGCTCAATCGCCGGAACGCCCTTCGGAAGCCAAACTGGTTCCCGTCCCGACGCTACCCGTTGCTGTTCCCGATCAAGAAACGCCCGCAACCGAAGCCAGCAACAAACCGGACGAGACACCCAAAAATTCTCCGATTGCTTCGCCCGGCGACGCCCTGAATGCTCAACCGCAACCAACGGAACCGACCGTTCCCGACAAAGCGGCCCCACCCTTGCCCGATGTGACCGTTCCCATCGACCAAGACCCGACCGAAATGGCTGAATTTGACTACAACAAATCGGCGATTTCCGACGGCTTTATAGGCATAAAACGGGAGGAAATGCACGCCTATCGGCAACTGGTCCGCTGGGTGAAGGAACAGCCGGTCGAGGTTCTCAAACGGCGGGCCAAGCCGAACCCCCTGTATTCTCGATTTATGTCGAGTCCTGACGAACAGCGGGGACGCATCTTCTCCTTGAATGTTCACGTTCGCCAAAGTGATATGGCCGAGATTGAGGGTGTCGATGGCGATGCGACCCCGCTAACACTCGTCGAGGCGACCGCCTTTACTCCGCAATCGAAGTATTTCCCTTACAAGCTCATGCTCGTCGATGCCGACGACGACTTTCCCATTAAGAACAGCATTAACGAAGACGGCGTCTTTTACGGCTATTTCTTCAAACAGTTGGGTTATGAAACGCAACTGACCAAGCCGGGAAACGCCCTCAAGCTGCCGATCCTGGTCGGACGCCTCGTCTGGCATAAAAGGACGCCGGTGGACAAGGCCGAGTCCTTTTGGCTGTGGGCGGTCTTTGGCGGGGTCATTTTGACCGTTTTCGTCATGATTCGGATCGGTTTGTCCATGTCGGGCAAGACCAAATCGACGTTTGTCACCGCTGGTCGGCCCATCCGCAGCAAGGCACCCGAAGCTGATGTTGAAAGCTGGCTGGATGAGACATTGTCTCCCAATTCTGACTCTGGGGAAAATTCCAACCAAGAATCTGACGAGTTCGGGAATAATCCCGGCAGTCGCCACGATTCTGACAGGGGACCAGCATAAGGGATCGGCCCGAATTAACTTCCGCATTTCAAGAAAAGTCAGTTAGCCGCGACGCGCAGTGGAGCGAGCTGACAACGTCATAACCGTCGGACGTAGCAAATTCAATTGTGAAATCGGGGAGTTATTTCGAGGCTATTTCAAAACGGGCTTCGCAATTTCACAAAAAACATCCTGAAAATCTTGACAAAGCAGACTTCAACGACAGATAATCACTACGGCGGACCGCATTCTTTTCTCCTCGCATCGCGGCTGCACGGGAACAGATCTACTTCACAGGAACAAGGTGTCATTTATGGAACCGACCGGGCATCATGCCGAGTCCGTGGCTGAAGAGTTTTCCATGTCTTCATCGGATCACCTGAAAAATTGGTTCCGATATGAGGCACCCTGGTTTCTCGCGAGCTTGACCGGTCACGTGGTCGTGTTGCTCGCCGTGCTCCTCGTTTTGAATGCGTTGAGCAATAAGATCAAAAAGGGCGATCAAGAAGGGACCGAGTTCGAAGAGGCCAATGTTGAACAACATGTCGATGTAAAACCGCTCGAACATTTTGAAGTCGGCGAAACACCAATTGATCCCACCACGCTCGATACCGAATCCTTGATGATCACCGAGGCCCCGCACGAAGCCAAGGTCGAAGAGAATAATAGCGACGACAAAGAGTTCGAGCATAAAGGGGGTGGCGTCGCCAACGGCAATGCCAACTCTCTCGGCGGGGCGGGCGGATTTGACGTCCGTGCAATTGGTCCCGGCCCTGCGGTGCGCGGCTCCGGTGGTGTTGGTTCCGGAATCGGCACCGGCACAACCGGCGGAAGTGGTGGCGAAAATGGAACCGGCTTTGGCGGTCGCGGAAAAGGAAAACAGGCTGCGATGGCCGCCTCCGGCGGAACCAAACAATCTGAACGGGCTGTTGCCGCCGCACTCTTCTGGCTCTCTCGTCATCAAAACAAGGATGGCAGTTGGAGCATCAACGATTACGACAAACTTTGCACCGATAAAAATTGTACGGGACATGGAGACTCGGTCAGCGATACGGGTGCGACCGCTTTGGGATTGTTGCCGTTCTTAGCAGCAGGACAAACGCATCGCACGAATGGACCTTATCAGCGGCACATCACGGCGGCTTGGTACTATTTGAAGTCGGTACAGAAAAAAGATGGCGACATGAAAGGCTCTTCCACAGGAAATGCCCACATGTACGCACATGGTCTGTGTGCGATTGCCCTGTGCGAACTCTACGGATTGAGCCAGGATAAAGAAGTCGCCCAGCACGCGCAGTTGGCGATTGATTTCATTGTTAAGGCGCAGAATGCGGGGACGGGTGGTTGGCGTTATGAACCAGGTTCCGACGGCGACACGTCGGTCGTCGGTTGGCAAATCATGGCTCTTAAGAGCGCACAGATGGCCTATTTGAATGTCCCGAAGGACGCCTTGGACAAAGCCCAAAAATGGCTCGACTCTTGCTCGCACGGTCAATACAAGGAGCAGTTCTCGTATCTTCCCGACTCGGGTCCAACTCCCGCCATGACGGGCGTTGGATTGTTGTGCAGCCAATATCTGCATCTCAAGCGGGACGATCCGAAAATGCACGGAGGCGTTGAGTATCTGATGAAGCAATTGCCCAACAACGGTCAACGCAATATCTATTTCTGGTACTACGCAACGCAGGTCATGCACAACCTGCCGGGACCAGAATGGGATACCTGGAACCGGGCCATGCGAAGGCTGTTGATCGAAACGCAAGAAAAAGACACCGCTGGTTGCGCCGCCGGAAGTTGGAGTCCTTCCAAACCGACGGGCGATCAATGGGCCGCCCAAGGGGGCCGGATGATGATCACGAGTCTTAGTTGCTTAACGCTTGAGGTCTACTATCGTTACCTGCCGTTGTACAAACTGAACAACGACGAAGACATCAAGAAAATGCCGCAAGCAGGCAATTAGCACGGTTGAAGACTGCAACGTTTCCGCTTACAATCAAAATGTCCTAAGCCCAGGCGAAGTTTCTTCCCTGGGCTTTTTGTTTGACTCGTGTTGGCTCGCGTTGAACGAGAAGCTGGTTGACTATTTTAACTTCGTAAGTGCTCCATGACCTTGCCCCTCGAAACCGATTGTCGCACCGTGCAGCAGAAGCTGAATGCTCAAGAAGACTTTTTGTTGATCGATTGTCGTGAGAAGGACGAGTACGAACTCTGTCGCATTCCGAGTGCCACATTGCTGCCGATGAGCGAACTAGGTGAGCGGGTCGGCGAACTAACGCCGCACCAACAAAAATTGGTGGTGGTCCACTGTCATCACGGCGGGCGGAGTCTGCGCGTCGCCCGTTGGTTGCGCGAACAGGGTTTTGAAAACGCCCAAAGCCTCACGGGCGGCATCGACGAATGGTCGGTGGAGATTGACCCGTCGATTCCGCGATATTAGGCCGGGCATCCGAAAAACGGGCACCTGAAGAAACATCGGGTTCAGGTCTGGCGACCGCGTCAAGAGTTCCTCGTATCCCGCAGCGGTTATTTTCTTAGGATCGCTTGCGACTCCAACTTTTGGCACGGGCCGCAATCGGTGCGGCGTAAGGTTGCCACCGGGCAACCAACTTCGATAGTTCGGTGTCCATCCATTGTTCAAACGCGATGAATGGTTCGCTTTCGAGGGCGACCGCCGACAGAGTGCGGTTTTTTTCGGGTAAAAGACCGTCGTGTTCCGGCGTTGGTTCGTTTTGTTCCGGTTGATTCGATTCATAGTCGCGTTTCATAGGGCACCCCTCTCACGCTGTTCAGTGTTGCCAAATCCTTGGAGTTCGTCCCCCGGAAGGGCCTGTTAATCGGTGAACGCTTCTTGCGTCGCGAAAGTTCGTTGATTCACCTGCGAGTGAATCGTTATTAGTTATTCGTAGTATTCCGTCACTTCTTTAGATGCCGCCGGAGCAAGTTTCGTTTCGCAAATTTCGGTTGGGCACCCTTTATACGTTGGACAGAGGCGAATGGTTTGTGGTTCGCGCCTGTTCTGTGTTATTTAGCGTCGAATTGCGCAAAATGTTACGCACCGTTACAAAAAAAGCCAGCGTTGAGGCGGTTCCTCAACGCTAGCCAGTTTTTAGAGTTTAACTTCGTGACTCGATTCACAAGGATGGTTCGTAAAATGCGTCACGAACGAATTTGTATATCCTTATTTGCTTTCTGGTTTGACTTCCGCTGGTTTTTCGGCGGGCTTTTCAGGTGCCGGTTTTTCTTCGCCCGGACGACGATTTGCGCGACCCGGCAAAGGTTGTCCTGGATTTTGACCAGCTTGACGGTATCGTTCGCTAATCTTTTCGATCATTTGTTGGAGTTCCGTTTCGTCGATGAAGCCGTCATGGTTGGTGTCGATCTCGTCGAAACGTTCTTTGAGCATTCCTTCGGCTTCGTCCTTGCTGACTTTTCCGTCGCCGTTTTTGTCCATTTCTTTGAACCGGTTCAGTAAAAATCGGCCTTGATTCCCGGCGGCGTTTCCCGCCCCGGCTGGATTAGCCGCATTGGGTGGTCGCCGTCCATTAGGAGCAGTCTCGGGCATTGGCCCTTGTCCCGGCGGCAAGCCAGCCATCTCAGCCGTGATCTTCCCACCATTTTGTTTGGCAAATTTGGCGAGGGCTTCCGGAGCAGCCGAGATTTCATCTTCGGAAATCACGCCATCATGATTCTTGTCGAGCAGTCGAAAGAGAACGTCGGCCGATGGTCCATTCGGACGCATGCCCGGTTGCGAATTTCCCGGTTGTGGATTTCCCGGTCCGGGAACTCCGTTGGGACGTTGGCCCATCACACCCATCATTGCTCCGGCGAAGCGGGCGAATTCTTCGTGGCCAACACCGTCCTCTGGTTTCTTGCCGAGCCGTTCGAGCATCTGCTTGAAGTTTTCGCGACGTTCTTCGGGGATCTCGTCGGCCGTGATTTTGCCGTCGTTGTTCTTGTCGAGCCGTTTGAACAGTTCTGCCGGATCGATTCGTATACCTCCCGGGCCGCCGGGGCCGCTGCCGGGAACACCCAAGGGTTGACCACCCGGCGCGGGCGGGACGTCTTTCAGAGCGGCGGTGAATTCTTCGAGGCTCAATTTTCCATCGCCGTTTTTGTCGCCCATCCGAACCAAGCGTTCAAACAGCCGCTTGTGTTCTTGGGGCATTTCGTCGGCGGTAATTTGTCCGTCGCCGTTTTTGTCGAGTTGCTTGAATAGATCGGCCGGATTGCCGAAATCGAGTCCCTGGGGCGGGTCTTCCGCCAACGCCGGGCGACCGAGAAACATCGCGACAACCGCCGCTAGTCCATACACACCCAGTCCATATACAAGTGAGCGAGTCATGCAAGCACCTCCTAAAAACAGTTCCAAAAAACGGGTGATGGGCAGATTCCTACCCAATATAACCGCTTGGACCGCCCAGAGTATCGCCCAAAACCCGACGAAATGGCCAATTTAGGGGATCGTCCATGGTGTCCGACGAGCGGACCTTTGGTTATGGTCCACCGTTTTTGTAAATCGGAGGGATAATTCGAGAACTCCCGGTCCGCTCAGGGAACCCTACAGACTCCCCTCAATGGACTTGCCAATTCATTGAAATACCCGGACGTACCCCCGAACTTATCACCCCAAACAGCCTCTTGACCCCTACGTTGCCGTCGTTTAATCTGACGGGTGTCAATTGGCCTTGTCCGGCTCGTTGACCCCTCTATAATCCGATTGGTCCGCCTTGATGCTAGCGGAAATAACGCTAGCATTAAGCGACTAAAGGTTGCCCGAGGGCGGGCGTAGCTCAGTTGGTAGAGCACGACCTTGCCAAGGTCGTTGTCGTGGGTTCGAATCCCATCGCCCGCTCTTTTCTATTGGCCCATCGCCGTTCCGCACCCCGGACGGCGAAGGGTCGTTAGTTTGCGCGAATTTTTGGAGAGTGCCACTGCGGGGCAACGGTTCCTCAGGACGCCCGAAAACGCTCGTACTCTCCCCCACACGTTTCCTTCATTGAGAAAGCATCGCACCGCGACATGTCCAACAAACCCACCGCGCCCGAAGCCGAAGATTCCACCGAGACCGCCGTGGAAGAAAAAGTACCCCTAAATCTAACCGTGAAGGTGGATCGCAAAAGTGCGTGCGAGCGGCACATCACCGTGACGATTTCGAAGGAGGACGTGGAAAAAGCGTTCGGCAAAGCCCTCGGCGAAATCATGCCCACGGTTCAGGTTCCTGGCTTTCGGGCGGGCCGCGCTCCGAAGAAACTCGTCGAGCACCGTTTTCACAAAGAAGTCGCAGAGCAAGTCAAAGCGACTTTGCTGATGGAAAGTATGGAGCAAATTTCCACCGACCAAAAACTGGCCGCTATCAGCGAGCCGGACCTCGACTTGGCCGCTGTGGAATTGCCCTCAGATGGCCCCCTGACGTTTGAGTTTAATATCGAAGTTCGTCCCGAATTCGACCTGCCGAATTGGAAGGGTCTCACGATTGAGAAGCCTGTTCGACAATTCACCGAGCAAGACATCAACGGCCGACTCGAACAAATCCTCGGCGATCATGGTCGCCTGGTCCCGAACGAAGCCGCGGCGAAGCCGGGCGATTATCTCACCGTCAACATGACCTTCAAAAATGGCACCGACGTTGTTTCCAAAGCCAGCGAAATTGTCGCTCGCATTCGACCGACGCTCAGCCTTCGCGATGGCCGCGTCGAAAATTTTGAGAAACTGATGGTCGGCGTCACGGCCAACGAAACCCGCTCGGGGGAAGCGAAAATCTCGCCGGAAGCGAGCAACGAATCGCTGCGTGGCAAAACGGTCACGGCCGAATTTGAGGTTCTCGAAGTGAAGACCTTACAGCTTCCCGAGTTGACCGCAGAATTGCTCGGACAAATCGGCGGTTTTGAATCGGCCGACCAGTTGCGGGCAGCGGCGAAGGGTGATCTCGAACGACAATTGGACTATCACCAGAAGCAACGTGTCCGCAAGCAAGTGACTGCTCTTTTGACCGCGTCAGCAAATTGGGATCTCCCGCCCGACATGCTGCGACGACAGGCCGTTCGCGAAATGGAACGAAGTGTCCTGGAGTTGCGACGGAGCGGTTTTAGCGAAGATGTTATTCGTCAACACGAAAATGAACTTCATCAAAATAGCTTGGCCAACACGGCCCGTTCGCTGAAAGAACACTTCATTCTCGAACGAATTGCCGAAGACGAAAAACTCGATGTGGCGGACGGGGACTACGATGACGAAATCGGCCTGATTGCCGATCAGTCGGGAGAGTCCGAACGAAAGGTCCGTGCTCAGTTGGAAAAGCGGGGCCTAATGGATGTCCTGCGAAACCAAATCGTCGAACGCAAAGTCATTGAGTTGGTACTCAGTCAGGCTCAATTTAAGGAAGTTCCGTTCCAGGTGGAAAAGACCGACATCGAAGCGATTGATGAGGCGGCTGGTGGCGAGGAAGCCATTCCCGAAGCTCAGCCCGACGGCGGTGCTAGTTATGAAGCCGCTAAAGCCGAGAAAAAAATAACGTAGTTGTAGGTCAGGCCTGTGGCCTGACAAATGTT
>JAYUFG010000190.1:0-5846 GCA_043738845.1 Planctomycetaceae bacterium | reverse complement strand
AAATCGGTTTGCAAGATTCGATCTTGTTCGACCGCAGTCTGCTGGGAAATCTTGTCACGACGACCCAAACGACGACGTTTGGCAACCCGGCGACGACGGTCCAATCGCAAAACGTCTTGGCCGCAACCAATACGCCGGGCTTTGATTTCGCCGGTCAAAACTTGGGAAATAGCGGCAGTACGAACGCTCTGGCAAAAGCGGCCCAGACTGCGGGACAGGGATATTCCAGCTTCGGGGTCGGTCGCACGAACAATGAACTCGGTTTCGGCGGATTGGTCCTTTCGGCCAGCAGTAATAGCGTGAGTGCTCTACTGCGGGCGTTGAAGGAATGCCGCCGCATGGACGTTCTCAGCCGACCGCAAATCATGACGCTCGACAATCAGCCAGCATTCATTCAGATCGGCGAGCGCGTTCCGCGAATCACTGGCGTGAACATCTCCGCGACGGGTCAAACGAACAACGTCACGCTCGAAAACGTCGGTTTGATTCTGGGCGTCACGCCCCGGATCAGTCCCGACGGGCTGGTGGTCATGGAAATTGACGCGGAGAAATCGCAATTGGGTCCGGAAGCAGAAGGGATTCCCGTCTCGATCACAACGGCGGGCCAAGTGATTCGCTCGCCGCGAATTGCCACCACAACGGCACAAACGACCGTCAGTGCGATCAGTGGTCAAACGGTTGTGCTGGGTGGGTTGATCTCCAAAAGCCGCTCGGAAATTCACCGCCGCGTCCCGCTCATTTCCGACATTCCCCTCATCGGTGAATTGTTTCGATACGACAATATCACGGGTGCCCGTAAGGAACTCTTGATTATTATGACGCCCCACGTGGTGCGGACGGAAAAAGACAACGAGAAGCTGAAGCATGTGGAAGCAGCTCGGATGAATTGGTGCTTGGCGGATGTGATCAAGGTTCACGGAGACGCGGGACTTCGGGGTCGGGCTGACGAATGGACCGATGCCGAGACGGAAGTTGTGTATCCCGACGTGACGCCCTCGGCCACGGAAACGGTACCCGCGCCAGACAAGACTCCCGGCCGATTGTATATGCCGAATCTTCCCTCGGCCCCTTCGGCACCCAAAGCTCCGTCGGTGCCCAAGCCTGTTGCGCCTCCGAACGTGAAGGCATCGTCGATCATCGTACCGAATGAAAACTCGCCCACGCCCGCCAGCGGAATGCCCGTTCTAGCCCCGCAGAATTCCAATGCGAACAACGCCAATAACGTCAATCTGGATGGTCGTCAACCAACGCCCGCCTACAATAACTATGCTCAGCCCGCTTTGATGCCCGTCTCGACGAGTGCGAGAAACGGCAATGTCGAGAATACGTCGAACGGGCAGAATGAATCGGCCCGTCGTCAAGCCATTCCCGTGCGGACCGCGCAACCGACCGTGGATGCGAATGCTGTGGAACCGGCCCACTATGAATGGCCGGTCGCTCGGTAGGTTTATCATAAGACAACATTACCTCGTTGGTTTTTCCATTTGGCAGGATGCCTCATACGTTGCAGGGATGCAGTTATGACACACAGCAAAATCGTTACCCAGTTTGGCCTGCTCTTGGGCGTTTTACTCAGCTCAGGCTGTTCGCAATTCGACATTCGCAAGAACATTCCGTGGGGCGAAGGGGCCGATGGCTCGTTTGAAAAGCCGCTGAAGATGTCGGCGATTTGGACCGACTCGGTCTTGCAGACGGCGAACAAACCGGCGACCCGCGGGTTCGGCGGCCGCTTAATGTTCTACGGCAAGGCCGATTCGGCTGCGATCAAGACGGAGGGAACGCTCGTGGTTTATGCCTTTGACGAGGCCAATCGCGATCCCCGCAATGTCACGCCCAATCGCAAGTTCGTCTTCACCGCCGAGCAATTCGGGAAACACTACAGCAAGTCTGAATTGGGACATTCCTACAGTGTGTGGATTCCGTGGGACGTGGCGGGCGGAGATCAAAAAGAAATTAGCCTGATTGCTCGGTTCATTCCGAAGGACGGCGGCGCGGTCGTCGTAAGCGATCAATCAAAGCACATCCTGCCCGGTCGTCCAGCGGCAGAGGCGACCGAGGATATGGCGAAGAAAGAGCCAAAGGCATCGCTAACCGGCGAGATTCAACAGGTCGGATATCAAACGCCAGCGAATGATTCGGCCAGCGGAAAAATTGCGGAAGCGATTGAACCCACGAAGAAAATGACGACGACGACGATTGCGATCCCGGCCCGCTTTGGACAAAGGGCACCGACATCGTCGGGAACCTTGGCCGAGCGAGCACAAGCAGCATCACAAGGGGGCGAACCGATCGGAGTTACTTCGGTGCCGGTAATTCGCTTGAACCCTTCGGACGGACGACCAAATCGTTCTCAACCGAGCCGACCCCGGGTTCTAGGAGCGCCAATTTCTCGGCTAGAACGCGATCATGCTCCGTCGCCACAGCACCCTTCAGAACAACCGTCCGGCCCTCAACCGACGCCTGGATCGGCGCCGTTGCCCGATCCTTTAACAACGACGTCAGGCGTCCGCCAAGCTCCGCGCTGAACTTAGGTCCGGCGGTGGGCGAAGGATAGTCGAAGGCGGGTACGAGTGTGGTCCGCATGGCGGGCTGAGCGTTCTGTCCACCCTGTTGCTGCTGTTGCAACAAATTATTATTATTGTTTCCGTTGCGATTATTGTTGCGATTCAAGCCGCCCAACAAAGCGTTGATGCCGTTCTGATTTTGACCTGCGGCACCACCGGTCAATTGCGCGGACAGCGACTGAGCATTTTGAGCGTTGCCACCGACGAATGCACCGCGGCGGTTGCTTTGCAAAAAACGTTCACTGCCGGAGACCTGACCAACATTACTCAGGTTGTTCATCTGACCATTTTTATTGCTCGTGGTCTGGGTGCGATTGCCGCCGGAGAGGGTTCCGCTGCCGACGCTGCGACTTCCGAAAGTTCCCGAACTGCCACTGCTGGAACCTCCAGAGCTGCTTCCGCCGGTCCCGCTACCGAAACTGCTTCCACCACTGGCCCCACCGAACCCTCCGCTGGTCCCACCGGTCCCGCCGAATTGAGCGTGAGCAAATCCCGCCGATCCAAATAGGATCATCAGGGCCGTAACAATCGTCAAACGTGACGTAGTCATTGAAGTCGCTCCCGCGAAGAGAACCAAGGGAAATAGGTGGGGATAGGGGAAAAAGCAACTGGGCGTGGTTGCAATCGCCCTTTCATTATAACGTCGGCAGTCGCCGCTTGGCTAGCTAATTTTGGACCATTTTGACGGCGCAGCTTGCCAAACGGGTTGGGGGACGGACGCTGAATTGACGCTCCGCTGCGCGTCGAGGCTGACCGAGCGTTGCGAAATGGGGAGGTTAATTCAGGCCGTATCCAAGGCTTTCGCGGTCCACCGCACGAGCAACGTCAACCACACGACCATCCCGACCAGGGCGGTTGCCTTGACCACCTGCAGTAGTAAGCTGAGTGTTGGCGACTCCAAGGTGAAGCAGTACGCTTCCAAAAATGTCCCGGCCAAACAAGCCACGACCGCGAGTGAAAACAGTCGAGCATGCCACGCCAAACTGCCTTGGCCCACCTGCTGAACCGTTCGGGCCAAGAATGACACCAACAAAATTGCACTTACCCCGACACCAATTTTTCGTGCGACGTCGCAACCGGCCAGCAGCGTTTTGATCAGGTCGCTTTCGTTAGGGATCGAAAGGACAGACGCCATAAGCGTCGCCAACAGGGCCGCGCCGAGTGCCAAGAATCCAATTCGTTTGTGCCGCTGAGCCGGAGAGGTTGGCCCAGCAGATCGGCACACAAACCAGCCGGTGACGAGACCAAGTGATCCCACGACAAGTCCCTGCGTTCCCCACGACTGGAAAGCGGGCAGCAGCTTTATACTCGTCGGGTCATTCGGCGGCGCAGCTTTGACGACGATTTGTTCCAGAGCGTACAACACGCTTCCCGCCAAAATAATCCAGCATCCATAACTGCAAATTCGCAAGCCGATTTGCAGTGGTAAAGACACCGACGTAGAAGTTGCCGACATTTGAGCGTACGGGCCAAAATTCAATTCGGGCGAGACGGATGTTGGCGCACTTGATGGTACGTGTGATGTCGCTACCGCCGCCACAGACGAATTGTTTGGTTTGGGAGTTTTCTCCGAAACACCGTCGAGAAAATCGTCGATGCCGCCGGTTGTTAGCGATGAAGATGTCGTAGAGATCGACGGCGCGGGACGTAGGTGCGGATAGATTTCGTATGCCGGTTTCCAATCGGACCAACCGGTGCAATGCAGTTGACACGTCGCGTCGATTCGACCTTGGCGGGACCACTCATCCATTTCCGACTTGGCCACGGGGCCAAATTGCTGTTGGTCGGGCGTCGCCATGCGCCATTCCGCCGCCATTTGTGATTGCGACGGGTCTGCCGACGGATTCTGTCGGGCGGCAGTTGACGCTGCTCCATTGGCCGGAATCGCCATTACGCCCTGACAACGAGGGCACTTCGCGCTCTTTCCCAGAGTATTATCCGGGGCGCGGAGTTTCTTGCCACAGCGGGGACAGACGACTTCGACAGGCACGGGCAAGTTCTCGACTTATCAAGAATCCGAGAGAGAAAAACGCGGTGCAAGTCTGCGCCGCAGTCCTCTACTCTAATCTGACGAAATTACGCCTGTAAAGAGTTGGCCGGTCGAACCCCTATCGGTCGTTCGCCGGGCGGGGCTTTTCACGGGACAATAGTCGATGATGGCGTCGCGAGTTTTAGACGAATTTCATCAACTTCGCCCGCAAGGTGTCGGCGGTGAACGGTTTGATCAGATAGTCACTAACGCCCACAGTGACCGCCTCGACGACGCGCGATTTTTCGGCTTCGGTCGAGATCATGATGATGGGCAGCGTGCCGCCGGAATCGCGAATTTCCTGGACCAACTCCAGGCCCGATTTATTGGGCATATCCCAATCGGTCAAGAGCAAGTCGAAATGATCGGCCTGATATTTGTTGAACGCTTCCGCACCGTCGCTGGCTTCTACGGAGTTGGTCACTCCGACGGCCTCAAGTGATCGAATAATGATTTTTCGCATCGTGCTGGAGTCATCCGCAATCAAGACTTTAACGCTCATGGTCGCACCTCGAAATTCTAACGAGAGTATCGCGATGGAAGGTTTGGCCGAAGCCCTATCGGACGGTCGGTGGGGACCGCATTATCCGTCTTGGAATTGTAGGTCGCAAAATCTCGTCAAAACCTGAAAAAGCGGAAGCCTTTTCCGGTGAAGCTGGGCGAAGCTAAGGATCGACGCATCAATAACTATCGCTATTGTCGTCTTTCGGAGAGACTGTGAATTTATTGAAAAATTCGACATTCGTAAGTTGTAGGGTCCGCTGTGCGGACCGGGAGTTCGCGATTCACTCTGGTAATTCCCGTGAAAAACAGGTCACGCAAACAAATGGTCCGCACAGCGGACCCTACCGATCGGTCGCAATTGATAAGTTCACAACCTCTCCGCGAAAGCACGTTCTTTCGCAGAGCGAAATACGACATTATTTAATGCGCTGATCCTTAGGACGGATATTGGTTACTTTCGTCAGAATTAAAATTACCGAAATCTTCGGATCAATCATCGCCACCAACACTTTGTTGAAGGGAGGTTCTTCACTTGAGATTTTCGGAGCTATGTTTTTAGACGCCCCGAATTGGGCAATTCAATCCTGCGATTTCACCCGCTCATTTGGCCCTGGTCGTGCCCAATGCCGACCAAGTTTGAACTCATGGAACTGAAAACATCTCACGCACCGGAGATCGACGAGCGATTGTTGGGCATCGTATTAGAGAAACTTCAACGGTGGGACTCCAAAAATACTGGCCACCAAAGC
>JAYUFG010000189.1:0-2212 GCA_043738845.1 Planctomycetaceae bacterium | reverse complement strand
TGGGCCTGCGCGGGGCGGCGGACGGTGCATCCGACAAGCAGCGTGACCAAATGGTCACGTTGTCGGAAATGTCTGCATTCATCGAAAGCGAGACCGGAGTTCGGCCCGATATTTGGCCCGCACCTGAGAATGGCCGCAAAACACTCAATTTGTGCTGGGCCGAAAAACTCGGCCCAAACGACAAACCAAAGCCACTGATGATCGGTACGGTGCCAGACAAGCTGAGAGAGCTTTGGATGATGCACCACGAGCTTGAGGAGAAACTGCCATGGCGACGCCGTCCCTGGGACTGGGCTCGTTTTGAATGGCAGCTTCTTCGAGCAGAGCGGGCCTGGCTGGCGACCGACGCCAGCGTCGACAAACTCATCAAGGAAGCCAGTGTCCAAGCCGAAAAGCTGAAGCCTCTGCTTGCAACGACTCAGGCCATCAAGCCGCCGAGTCTTGATGATGCGTGGGAAAAATTCTTTGGCCAATTGAAGCAAACCACGAATCTGGACGCGATGCCGAAAAGTCCTCCGGGTGACTCTTCTGCGGCGGCTCTCGCCTTGCTGCTGAATCGCGACGTGCGCGGTTCCTATTCCGAGACAACCGGGGCAAAGGAGGGCAATTCCGCCATCGCCGAACTGATTCGCCTGCGTCGCGTCGCCGATTCCGGGGTCTGGCCGAATGATTTTCGCGCTGAGTCAATCGTCCGTTATCAAGCCGACCGAATCGACGAGAATCGACGCGCCCTCGAAGATCTCGCGTTCGTGGGCGGTGGAGAAAAGAGTTGGGAACAGGTTCGTGAAGGGGTCGTGAAAGTGCGTCAGGAATATGACGTGCCAATCACAAAGTCCGACGACTTTGCCAAACGACTCTCGCAGCGCGACAGATTGTTTGCCAGGCTACCTTGGCTGTTCCAGTGGGCTGAAATCTCCCGCTCGAAGGATGAAGTGCGGCAGCAACTCTTGGAGATTTGGAACGAAGCTGCTGAGCAGATGCGAAGTTTTGAACGAGGCGTCAGCGACCCATTGATGGTTTCGGATTGGGAAAAATGGGACGGAGCCTGTCGACGATTTGAAGAACTTCACAAGGATCTGGTGGAGAGTGCGAAACTGTTGAGCACGTCGAAAGATTCGCCCCGTGACTATGTGCGCAAGGTGCTGCCGTACCTCGCGACGCCACTGGTTTCGGGTCTGACCAGAAAAGACCTGCTCGATCGACTGATCAAGGAGGCAAATGCTCCTGTAGCCAAGGATAAGAATGATGACGCGGAGAATCGATCGGGCGGCGCGGCGTTCGCGAGCTGGAAAAGCCATCCATTGAACGCCATGTTGAAAACAGAGGTCAAGGTCACAAGGGACGATGACGCCACCAGGCTGGAAAAGTTGCCCGCTGTTGACCAACCGTCAACGGATGAAGATTGGTGGCAGGCTGGAGACGAGGTGCGACAGTCGCTCAAACTGCAACCGAAGTCCCATTGGTCGGCCCTTCTGGAAAAGCAGCCCGCGAATCCCCAAGACCTGACAGAACATTATCGGTCACTCGTAAAATACGAAGGGCAAAAGCGAGCCGTCGCAATCGCGCTGTGTGCCGGAGACGTTCCAAAAAGTGAGACACCCGAGAAAGTCATCGATCGCCTGAACGATCTTCAAGTCGCGACGTACCACGACTGGCGAGTTCGCCGCGCGATCCTCGATTTTTACGGTCCTACTGAATCAAAACCCGGGTCAGAACCATTTTACAAACATCACGCCAAGTCTTGGCTGGAAAAGCTCGACAAGCCCGGGGTTCAGGAGCAGAATTTTTCGCAAGGGCTGGCGGGGCGTCGATCTTTGGAATCTTGGGCGAACGTGTCGGAACCGCTGTTAAGTGTGACTGTTCGCCCTTCCATGCTTGAGTTCATCGACAACGTGCCGAAGACAATGCCCGTCGAAGTCACAGTTGCGATCGCTGCCATGGGCGATCTTCGGCCTGTCGGAGCGGTCGCCGTGGAAGTCCCGGGGCAACCGGGTCCCGCACAAATGACCGAGCGTGTCGCTGCAACAGATCTGCTGGTTTCGAGCGGAAATTCGAGTCCCTGGAAGAAACCGTTCGACTTGGCGCCGGGGCCGTTGGGAAATTCGGCATTGCATGTGCGGGCGTTTTTTCGCGGGCACACAGCTTTGAACGGCGAGATCCTGCGGACGCACACGAAATCTGAACCCCCCGTCGAACGTGAAATACCGCCGCT
>JAYUFG010000188.1:0-15685 GCA_043738845.1 Planctomycetaceae bacterium | reverse complement strand
GCGCGGCACAGTTCGGGCAGGCGGGACTGTCCGCAGTGGTTGCGGATTCGCTCATGGCCGCGATAAACTAACCCCTTCCCCCGTTTACGACAAGATCAATTCAAAATTACATCGTCAGGCCACAGGCCTGACCTACGTGGCTTCGGGCTGATCCAATCCGATTGAGATTGATTGGACTACGGATTTCGCCATGTCCCGAATGCGTGCGAGAGATCGTCGATTTCACAATCGGGTAACGCCTCGCGGAGTCTTTTCACTCCTTCGGCCGTTACGGCGTTCTGACCGATGTAAAGTTTTTTCTATTGCGTCCAGGTCTTGAGATGTTCTAGTCCTTGGTCCGTTAAGCCGTTCCCAAAAAGGTTAAGAACCTCCAGCTTTTCTAAATGGGGAATCGTCGCAAAGGTGGCATCCGAAATTCTCGTCGATTCAAGGTCAAGCCTCCTGAGATTGGGAAACTCCGAAAGCGGAGAGAAATCCACACCGCTAATGTCGATACGATTCCAACCAATGTCAGGATAACGGGGAGGTGGACCGGTTGGTGCCATACCGCATAACCGCATCATATTTATCGCAAAGACGTCCTGTCGGGAATCGCCGAAGAATGGTTGCAACCATGCGGGACAATCCGTTTTTATTTCCGCCGAAAATACGCCCGCTTCGTCAAATCTGCGCGCATACAAGACTTCCCCGCCCCAACCCTGGACAATCCTCAAAACTTCTCTCTGTCGCGCCGCATCCCGCAGTTTGATCCCCAACCAGCCCGAAAAACAGCCGGCAACGAGGATGAACAGCAAGAGCGTCCGCAGGCTGTATTGAAACCAACGCAGGCGACGAGACGAGCATTGTGTCAAAATCGTAGTTGTCATTTGACCACCTGCGCAGGATGATTGCCCTCCGGATTATAACGTCGGCGATGTTTAACCGGCAATAGTTCGCTGACGTTGCTGGTCATGGATACTCTGGAAAGCTGACGGAATATCTCTTCGCGGAAGGATGCAAATCGGTTTGTTGCGACGTGAACCGGTGGTGTCGCTGCGAACCAACTTGTACAAGCGGCGTCTCGCCGCTTCTTCGTCGTAATGCACGCGGCGAGACGCCGCGTGTACGAGTTCCGTAGGTCAGGCCTGTGGCCTGACAAGGGCGTGGGAAGCATCCCTAATTGGGTCGGTCACGTGCGTCGATGGATCGTGGATAAGTTTTGCTCCACGACGGGGATTCGTCGAGCTACATTACATCGTCAGGCCACAGGCCTGACCTACGTGGCTGGTTCCGCTTTTTCTGCCGGTTCCTTCTTCTCCGCCGGTTTCGGCAAGGGCACCGTCAACAGTGACATGCCGAGAATGAAATGGTCGTTGTGTTTGCCTGTCAGGCCGATGACCACAGCACCATCGCCGCCGAGTTGATAGGCAATGCCCCCTGGCCCACCGAGCAGATCGGTGTCGTAAGAATTTTTCACGTTCAGCCGGTCGGGTTGCGTCTCCATGTAAGTCACGATCATCGCGTTCAAATCAGAACCAGAACGCAACGTGACCCCACCGACCGCGTAGCCCGGCTTGGCGCGAGTTTTGATCACGCGCGGGCTGGGAGTTCCAATCGTCGGCCCGTTGATCTGCGTCCCTTTGTTGTCGTGAAAGATCGGCCGGAGCGCGCTGATGACATCCTCTTTCGGCTTGAGCATGATGTCGAAGCCGATCAGGATCGCACCGTCGGGCGGACTGCTGATGATCGAGCGGTCACCCGGCCCCACCGTTTTCGTTTCGAGAACTGTTTTGTTTTTGACGGCGTCTTTGATCGTGTCGAAAGTCTCGCTAGCGATTTTCTTAGGCGGCTCGGGTTTGTCGGCGGCAAACGAGAACACCGTCCATGACCATGTAAGGAGTACCGCGAAGGACATGGTGAGTGGGCGAGAACGGTTCAGTGGGAATGAAAAAATCATGAGTTCTTCTCCCGCCAGCGTTGCACAAAAGCGGCATAATCGCTGGGCGTGTCGATGCCTATCGTCGGCTCGTCGATCACGCCCACGATGATCGAGTGGCCTGATTCCAAGACCCTTAACTGTTCGAGGTTCTCCAGCTTTTCCAGCGGCGTGCGCGGAATGTTGGCCAGCCGCAACAAGAACTCCCTCCGATAAGCATACAATCCGATGTGCTGAAAAAAGTGGGGCGGGTTTTCAATCAGGAGTTCATCCTGCCACTCGCGAGCGTGCGGGATCGGACTGCGGCTGAAATAAAGTGCCCGACCCATCCGCAAGCCGGCAGAACTTCCCGGCTCGAACACGACCTTCACGCACGAAGGGTCGTGTAGCTTTTCGAGGTCGCGGATCGGTGTGGCGAGCGTACTCATCACGGCGGTTGGATGTTTTTGCAACAAGCGGACCACAAGATCAATCGACTCTCCGCGCAATTCCGGCTCATCCCCTTGGACGTTCACAAAAACATCCACGCCGTGCATCTCGCGGGCAATCTCGGCGACACGGTCCGTCCCACTCGCGCACGAGGGACTCGTCATCCGCACTTCTCCACCAAAGGCTTTGACGGCCGCCGCAATTTCATCGTGATCGGCCGCGATACAAACGCCATAAGGGAGCGATGCTTGCAACGCTGCTTCGTAAGTGTGCTGCAAAAGGGTCTGGCCCGTCTCCTGCAATAAAAGTTTTCGCGGCAGTCGCGTCGAGGCAAGCCGGGCCGGAATGACGATCTGACTGATCAAATCCTGCGACGTGGCGATGAGTGGCGGAGTCACGGTGAACACCTTTTATGAAGGCTCAGTCCAGAGCGAAGAGATCCATCATTATGACGAAGTTGTGATTCCAGAAACAGGGTTGTGGGAGATGAATGATGAGCGATGAAATGAGGCCTTGATACGGCGGAATCAATGGGTGGTCGGCCTGCATTACGCCATTGCAAATCCCCCATCGGTGGTATATTGCTCGCATTCCCCCTCTTTTCCCCGTCGTTTTGACTTTTCCAAAAAACCTTCCGTCCCGGCGTCCTATTCCCTATAATAAAAAGGTCTCTGGGCCGAACTCCCCCACTGGAACATGAGAAGGGAGCGGGTGCCCCAATCCACAGCCCCCTCGCAGGCAAAGGTCTATCCATGCGCCGTCGCCCTATCACATTGAACTTTGGCACGTTGAAAATTGCCACACTGGCTCTTGTGACTTTGAGTTCTCTCGCCTTCGGTTGGACGCTGCTCCACGCTGCTCCACCCACCGCCGAACAAAAAACGAAAATCACCGCCGCCACGACCGCCCTGACCAAGGCGGGTAATCTCTTCAACAACAAAAAATTTCCCGAGGCCGCCACAGCCGTCGGCGAGTCGCAAAAACTTCTCACCGAATTGGCGACCGGTGCCGACAAAGATTTGCAAAAGCAAATCGAACCGTTGTGGACCAAGTTGAAGAACGCCCACTCGCTGCTCGAACTCGAAGGGATCAAAGTCGAGCCGTTGACCATTCCCGCTGGCGCACCCGATCCCGTACCGGGCGAAAAACCGGCGACGCCCGGAACAAAACCGGTCGTTGGCGCGAAGCCCGCAGTGGGCGGCGCGAAGATCAGCTTCACCAAGCAAGTCTTTCCGATGTTGATGGCCAAGTGTGGCAAGTGTCATTGTGCCGACAGCAAAGGTGGATTTAACTTTGCCACGTTCGCTGCATTGGAAAAAGGCAACAAGGACGGTCGCGTGATTATTCCCGGCAAGGGCGAAGGCAGCCGCATCGTCGAAACAATCGCCAGTGGCGACATGCCTCGCGGTGGCGGAAAAGTTGGCAAGGACGAGATGGCGATGCTCACCAAATGGATCGACGACGGCGCGGTTTTCGACGGTGCCAATAAAACTGCCATGCTCACCGTCGCTCCAGGAACGGCCGTTGCCGCCGAACCAGCCCCAATGAAACTTGAAGTGGCCCGCGCGACCGGTAAAGAAACGGTCAGCTTTTCTAAAGACATCGCCCCAATCATCGCGGCCAATTGTATCGGTTGTCACGGCGACCAGAACCCCGGCGGCCGCTTAAACCTTGACGCTTTTGACACTTTGATCAAAGGTGGCGAGAGTGGCGCACCCTTTAAGCCGGGAACGCCCGCCGAAAGTTTGCTCGTCCGCAAACTCAAAGGGATGGCTGGCAAGAGAATGCCTCTCGATAAACCGGCGTTGCCCGCCGATGCGATTGCCAAAGTTGAAAAGTGGATTGCAGAAGGTGGAAAATTCGATTCGATTCTTAGCCCGGGCGAAAAGTTGGCCCGCCTCGTGGCGGTTGTGAAAGCGCAGTCCGCCTCGCACGAAGAGTTGGTCAAAGACCGCAAAGCCTCTGCCGACAAGGTTTGGAAGCAAGCCCTGCCTGACGATAAGCCGGAACGCCTGGAGACGAAAAACTTTTACATTCTGGGCGACACGAACGCCGACGCGAACATGGAGCAGATCGGCGAGATTGCCGAGAAGCAAGTGGAGGCTGTGGCCAAGACTCTGCACGCTCCAACCGATGGCCCGCTCGTGAAGGGTAAGATGACGATCTTCATTTGCAAGAATCGTATCGAGTTTGAGGAGTTTTTGCACGTGACTGAAAAGCGGGAAATTACGCCCGACGTCCGCTCGTCATGGAAGTTTGACGCAATTGAGGCTTATGCAGTCGTGCTTCCCTCGGCCGACAAGAAATATGGCCTCGCCCCGTTGCTCGCGCAGCAAATCGCCTCGGTCTATACGGCCGCAATGGGGCGGACGCCGATGTGGTTTGCCGAAGGTGCGGGCCGCGTCGTCGCGACCAAGGTAGAACCGAAAGACGCTCGCTCCGTGCAGTTCGATCAGCAACTTGCCTCGGCCGCGTCACGTCATGGGGGAGACTCCGTCGTGAATGGCGGGATCGGCCGGGATGATCTCAACGCCCTGAGCTATGGCTTTGTAAAGTCGCAATTGATGGGCAGCACAACCAACTTTGCCGCCTTAATGAAGGCCCTCCGCGAGGGTCAGGAATTCGACGCCGCTGTGAGCAAAGTCTATCGCGCGACGCCACTACAATTGGCGACGGCCTGGGGAAAGAAGAAGTAACGATTACTTGGTGTGAACCGGTTCGTGTTGCCGACGCAAAACTTTTTCGCTTAGCCGACCCGTCCACGGGCGGCAGGATCCGTGTGCGGCACAATCCGAACTCGATGCGATTGTCGTTTAAAGAAAAACGCTCCACTTGTGGACCAACCTCCTTGGCGAACTCGTTCCTCATCAACGAATAGTTTATGAACGCGAAAGAAAATTCCAACTCGCAGGGTGCTTTGTCCGTTTCCAAGAACCTGTTGATGCTGCTGTCGCTCGCGCTGGCGGTCGCTGCCACGGCTGCGGTCGTGCTGGCTGTGGTTCAATTAACGAATCGCCCCGGAATCATTGCGACCGGGCCGTCCGGTTCTCCGGCCGCATCGACACCCGGTCAGGTCGTTTCCGATGCACCGCTCACACAAACGGATAAAATTGACCCGGCCGGAAGTTCAATGGGCGTCGTCTACTATCCCTTGCCGTTTGCAACCACTCCCAACTTGAAACTCGTTTGCGCAAAGCGGCGTTATTTGATTTTCAAGCAAGACGAGTTTGGCTTCACCTGGGATGCTGGTGAATCGGCCGACCCCGACGTACAGACCAAAGAGAAAGCCGATAGCACCCGCAAGGTCGTGGAAGAGTTCACCTGGGAGGCCAAAGGTGTTCGGGGCGATCCCGCCCAGATCACTTTCGAGCAGTCGGGGACATTTCAAACGGGCGTCGGTCAAAAAGGGGAAGTCTATTTTCCGTCGCCGTATGGTTCTCCCCCGAACGTTACGTTGGACACATCGACCTGGAACGCGACGGTCATTGCCGAAGTCACGCCCAACGGTTTCAAGTGGGTTAACAGCGGCAAAGAAGAAAACTTCAACAACGCCCGGGTCAAATGGGTCGCCAAGGGAACACGCAGCAGCGTCCCGATGACGAAGTAACCGAACGTCGCACGATGTATCGCTTCTCGCTCGTCGCTTACCCGACCCGTCCACGGGCGGCATTTCGTCGTCCTTTTTGGGCAATTTCCTTGCAAAAAACGGGCCATAACACCCATCCTACGCTCCCAGGGTGTCATTTCCGCCAACATCGGTCGTTTTCGAAACCGCGCCGCCCGCGACTTTCACGTAACCCAACTCGCGAATCACTTCCAAAATTTCGCTGCAAGTCGGGAACATGCGGCCATTTTTCCGCTTGTATTCGTCGAGAGCCTGCATGAAAAGCACCTCTTCGTCTGTGTATTCTCGCTCGCACGTCGTTGGATCAATCTGACGGCGACGGATCACCTTTTCACGACGCTCGCCCTCGCGGCGTTCAACAGCGACAGGCACGTTGTCCTTGCGGCGGTCGTCGGAGCGACGGCCCTCATTCTTACGACGATCAACGACGGCAGCATTGGATTTGGACTTGGCCACGGGCGAATCTCCCTTACTGGACAAAGAGTTAGCGTATTGTGGAGCGGACTTTCTCGAACGTTAGCAAGAATCGGCCGGGGGGCTGGGGAAACCTTATCGACGGGGTAAAATGTCCGGTTTTGCGAAGTTGAATGGTTTGTCTGGATTGCGCGGATCAGGCAATTTTTCCGGCCAAACCTAGCAAAATGCCCGAAAATCGGTTCCCGACGCCAGACCCTTCCAATAGGTGCCCCCCAGTTGTCAAAAAAATAAAGCGAACTGGCCTATGTTCCCCTGTTGGCAAAGTGGTATAATCCACTTGGATGGTTTGACGACGCAATTCGCAGAGTTGGTTCTTAGAGACCTGGCCGCTGCCCTTTCATCGCCTTTTCCACCTGGCGGGCCACCAATTCTTGGTCCCTTTCGTTTCGACCCGAAAGCTTTTAACGAGGTCGGTTTTGTTCTCTGAGGAGATGCACGGTGGGAAAGAAATTGTATGTCGGGAACCTGAGCTACAACGTAACAAGTTCAGCTTTGGAAGAGTTGTTCTCCGCATTTGGAGAAGTCCGTAGCGCGGAAGTCATTCAAGACCGCGACACGGGACGTAGCAAAGGTTTTGGTTTCGTCGAAATGGGCGATGACCAAGGAGCCAATGCGGCAATCTCCGGATTGCACGAAAAGGAACATGATGGTCGCCCGTTGACCGTCAACGAAGCTCGTCCCCGCGAAGATCGTGGCGGTGGCGGTGGTGGCGGCGGACGTGGTGGTTACGGCGGTGGTGGCGGCGGCGGTGGCCGTGGCGGCAGCCGTGGCGGCGGTGGTGGTTACGGTGGCGGCGGCGGTGGCGGCCGGCGTTAATCCAACGCGCAAAATTGAATTGAAAATTCACTCGTGAAAATTCACTCGGCTGTGGGAAACAATCCTTTGTTTCCCACAGCTTTTTTTGTGCGCCGACCTTTCTCGCGCCGTTAATTGTTGTACAGTAGGATATTAGCGTCGTCCAACGATTTTAGTTGGGCGTCAGCATGCACGTTTGCACTCTGTCTTGGCGACCAAGAAATCGACATTGAGCCATTGGAGCTTATTGAGTCAAGGAAACGGAACCTGAACGTAAATATCCAGCCAATCACTCGCCAATATCGTGCCGCAACCGTCGTCCACGAAGAACACGAGATCGCCCGCCGGGTATCTTCACGCTTGTTCTCGACGTTTTTGCCAATGCTCTCAGTTGTCGGGCGGGCGCGTTAATGGACATTCGCGTCGATCCGCGACGTTGGACCTAACGAATTATTATGCGATTAGGTTTATGCTGTCTCTTTGGTGTCGAGCCAATCACGTTTCGCACCACCACCGCGACCTCGCTGGGCAAGTTGCCGCGCGCCGCACATCTGGAAAACTCGCGTCGATCATTGCTCACAACGCCACCTCTCTGCTGGCGACGATCGACTATTTTCGCGTCAATAGCCCTTGCCCAGGTCTTCACTGCCTGCAAAAATTCAGTGGAACGGCTTGGTGTTCGGCTGGCCTTGCATCCCGACCAGTTCGTCGTTTTGAATTCGTCCCGCGAAGATGTCGTGCAAAGTTCCATCATCGAACTCGAATTTCAGGCCGAAGTTGCGGAGTGGATCGGGGCGGATGTCATCAACATCCACGCGGGCGGCGTCTATGGCGACAAGCCCCGTGCGATCAAGAATTGGCACGACGGCTTCGCCCGGCTTTCGACCCCAGCGTGCAGCAACGTCTGACCGTCGAGAATGACGACAAGAGTTACCCGCCGGACCCTTTGTCATCGAGTCGGAATTCCTCTCCTGTATGACGTGCATCATCATCGTTGCTTGCCCGGTCGTATCACGACTGAAGAAGCAACGCAGCTTGCGATGTAGACCTGGAATCTCGAGCCGCTGTTTCACATTTTTAGTCTCCGCGAAGGTTGGAAAGGTCCGCAACCTTCTCGGCATCACGATTTTATTCGGATGAGCGATTTTCCCGCCGCCTGGTTGGGTCTGAACATTACGGTAGAAGTTGAAGCCAAGGCCAAAGAGCAGGCCGTCTTGCGTCTGCAACACAGTTTGCTAAAACGGACTTCAGTGAACAAACCGAAATCCAGGAAATCAAACTGACCTGCCCAACCCTTAGCGGAACCGATCTCCATGTCCCGACTGAAACGCCGCGAATTTTTGAACTCGACCCTCGCCGGTTTCAGTGCGCTGTCCCTCGGCGTCATCGGAACAACCAATGCCCAGACTCCGGCCAAGAAAACGCCCGATCTGAAAACTGCCGCACCCAACAAAACTGCGGCCGACAAACTCCCCACAACCGGTGTCAGCGACCCGAAACTCGCGTTGTTCGACGAGCTAATGCAGGCGTTTATGAAGGAGCATCAGCCACCGGGTGCCGCCTTGGCGGTCGTTAAGTCGGGTCGACTTGTTTATGCCCGGGGATTTGGTTACGCCGACCGCGAGCAAAAAGTCGCGGTTGATCCGCAGTCGTTGTTTCGCATTGCCAGTCTCAGCAAGTCGCTGACGTCGGCCGCCATCTTGCGCCTCGTCGAGAACGGGAAGTTAAAACTCGATGCGAAAGTTTTCGACCTGCTGAAAATCGCGCCCCACTTGCCATCGGGTGCCAATGTCGATCCACGACTGAGCGATGTCACCGTGTTGCACTGTTTACAACATTCGGCCGGGTGGGATCGTGGAAAGGGCTTTGATCCGATGGGTGCGGTGGCCTCCGAAGAAATCGCTCAGACCTTGAAAATCAAATTGCCCCTTCACGAAGAACCCATTATCCGCTACACCTTCGGTCGAAAACTCGACTTTGATCCCGGCACCCAATACGTCTATTCCAATTTTGGTTATTGCGTGCTGGGGCGGATGATCGAAATCGTTTCCGGCCAGAAGTACGACGACTATGTGAAGACCGAGATTCTCGCCCCGCTCGGAATTCGCCAAATGCGGCTTGGAAAAAATCTGCTCGCCGATCGCGCGCAAGGCGAAGTGAAGTATTACGACAGCCGTGATCGTACCGGTCGGGCGATCTCTGGTCCGAAAATCGGTCAGCCCGCACCTTTCCCTTACGGAGTCGAGTCGCTCGAAACGATGGACGCGAACGGCGGTTGGATTGCGTCGGCAGTCGATCTGGCCAAGTTCATCACGGCGTTTGATGACCCGACCAAGTGCCCGATCCTGAACGAGCGCAGTGTTCGCACGATGTTTGCGCCGCCCGCCGGTGCGCTCGGCCATTCGCCCGACGGCAAAACACTGAACGTCTACTATGCTTGCGGTTGGCAAGTGCGGCCTGTTGACGAGCAACGTGGCAAGTGGACCCGTTGGCACACGGGCCTGTTGTCGGGAACCTCGACGTTGATGGTGGCCCGTGCGGACGACATTGCCTGGGTCGTGTTGTTCAACAGCGATGCCGACTCTGCTGGCAAGCAGTTCGCGGGGATGATCGACCCTTTACTTCACGGCCCAGCGAACAAGCTCAAGGACTGGCCCGACGGCAATTTGTTCGATGAGGTCTTGCGGCCGGAGTGATCGGTGGCCTTCGAGATTTCAGGCCGTCATCATTCCGCATCCTTCGGTTTTTCGCCCGGAACGACACCCGCAAAAAGTTCGTAACCGAGGATAAATCTGGCGAGCTGCGGCGTGGGGCGTACTTGTTGTTCGTACAAAATCAGTGCGTTGCGGAAACGGCCCAGGTTGAGATAAGTCTGATAATCGTCGGGGATTTTGACGCCCAGGTCGCCAAAGTCGATGCGGCCCGCCATGAACATTTCCAAATTGGGCGACGGAGCGATTTTTCGCATCCAGGTGTAGTCGGTCGATTCGAGCGCGGACAGCTTCTTGAGCAACGCTCTCTGCTCGACACTAATAAGTTCGATGCGGCCCATCATCACCCGCTTGATTTCGGCCTCCCGCGAGACCTTCAGCGGTATGACGGCATCGGTCCAAGTCTGCGGCACGAGAAAAAAGAGCCGCAGGCCGGGGCTTTTGAAATAAGCCCTTTCCCACGTGTTGAGCATGGCGGTCGCCTCATCGTCAAACAATCCATCCACGACGAGAGCCTTGTGAATGATCAAACGCAGTTTGGATAAATGGTCTGTCGCGTAGTCGCTCTCAGAAAAGTGGCTACTCACTTTCACGAGCGGATCAGGATTCTGAAAGGAAATCGTGACCGGATCAATTGTGCGAAAGGCGACCTTGCCATCGGTCCGAATATCGACGAGCCACAGTGCCGGAACCTTACCCGACGTTTTGCAACCATAAACATCGTCCGCCTGACTAAACAGCGTAAACTCCTGACGAGCTTCGTCGTGCGTCACCTTTAGCGGGACGGGACGATGGGCGACCCCGCGATAAAAGAGAAACCGTTCACTCTCGGTCACTTTGATTCTATCGGTCGGTGGTGGAACGCTCAAATCGGTGGCGGCGACTTTGCGGGGAGCGAGCCACACGTTCGCATCGGTTTCTGGCCCGGTTGTTTTCGCACCGACCGTCACATTCTTCCAGGTCAACTTGCCAACCGTCTCGGCGGTGATCGGTCCGAAATTGAAGTAGCCGTTTTTGAGGCCCGGAGCTTCGGCATCGGCGTGCGGATAGAACTCGGTCAACCAGCCCCCGTGAAACGCGACTTCCACATCGAGTTGGAATGGCAGCTTCTCGTCCTTTGGAGGATGAACATACAGCACGGGCGTTTCCAAGCGGAGCGTCACGTAAGGATGTTTGGGCGGAGCACCTTTCATCATTCGCGAACGGAGGTCGCCGATACTGTACGAGTTGGAAAGAATCCAAGGACTAAGGTTGTGACAAAACTCCGGCAGCTTTTCGTCGTCGATATTGATGCCAGGAAGTGCCACCCCTTTTTCATCCTGTAGTGCCGTGAACGTTCCCCATTCGTGGATGACCAGCGGCTCGCCGGCAGAGAGCGCGGTGGCCGAAGACACAGCCGACCAACAACACACCGCTTGAAAAACGGTGGCGATGTCCCAGCGAAACGAACGATGAATTGCGCAATCAAATCGTGACATGGAACCCTCCGAAAAATTGGTTAGTGTCAAATGTCGCTTAGCCGGAGCGTCCGACACGGAAAACACTCGCTTAGCCGGGGCATCCACGCCCGGAGTCCTTCGTAAAAAAACGACATGCCGGGCGTGGACGCTCCGGCTAAGCATTATCATGAAGGACGCTTTGGCTAAGCATTTGATCCATTTTTGCCCCCGCTAAGTATGGGATTCACTTCCCACAGTTCATTCTACGTAATTTCCATTGCATCATAAAATTGTTTATAATTTATCTCATCATCTTTTTTGTTGTTTCAACTACTTGCCCCTGACGCCGCAAACTCCCATGCACCGCGAATGGCCCTCCTTATCGACCGATCAAATCGCGACGTTTGTCGAATTGGCCCGCTGCGGCAGCCTGCGCGCCGCCGCCAAGACGCTGCACATCACGGAGCAGGGTGCCCGCAATCGGTTGCTCGCCCTCGAAGTACGACTGAAGGTCGAGCTTTATCGCAAGGTCCGCGGTCCCCGTCGGGCCACGCCCCTTACGCCATCGGGCCGAGACTTCTTGCCTCATGCGCAGGCGTTTCTCGAACGAGCGTGCGAGTTGAGCGAACTCTTTCACGTTTCGCATCGGTCGCAAGAAATCCACGTCGCGGCAAGTCAGTATCTGTTGACCTACGTCCTGATTGACGCAGTGCGAAAGTATCAAGCCCAAGAGCCGAACATTCACATTCGCTTGAGTACCCACAACGAGCGCGAAATTGAACAGGTGCTGCTCAACGACCCAAACGTCGCCGTCGGCGTCGCGGCACCTTACGAGCCAGTCGTCGAGTTACAATATCAACATGTCTTTTCGATGAACTGGAGTTTCATCGCTCCGCTACGACACCCATTGGCGAAAATAAAATCGCCAGCGGTGCGGCTGAAAGAAATCGTCGATGAACGGCTGATCTTGTTCGAGCGGGGATCGACCGGGCGACAACACATCCTCGACGCCTTTGGCGAACGGGGACTCACGCCCCGAATTCATACCGAGACAACTACGACCGAGATTATTGTGCGGATGGTCGAGGCTGGATTGGGTGTCGCGATTGTCCCCCTGTTGAGCAGCGGCGTCGTAACGAAGGGGCGAAAAGTGGCAATCCGCAAACTGGCCGATCCGATTCGGCCAATCAACTCGGGAATTCTCACTCGGCGGGGTGAGCAACTTCCGCCCTCGGTGCAAAAATTCATCGACTTCATTCGAGGTAAATGATGCGCACCCCTTTCGCACGAACGGGCGAAGTTGTTGATTGTCGAAAGAGTGTCACGACATTCCCCATCAAAAAGAAACGGAAGGTGCAACGCCTCTTCCTCACGATACCACACGGGCACCTTGACGACGAAACGCTTCACCTTCCAATTTTCTGTTCGCGGATTTTCTCGCGGCGAGCAGGATACCACGAGACAAGTTAGTCGGGCGTGACCGACGCAGCGCGCGGTCCTTTTCCGCCCGACGAATTGTTGTCCACCGTGTACTCGACCGATTGGCCGACGGTGAGATTGTCGAAACCTTGATCGGCAACCGTCGAGTGATGGAAGAAGATATCTCCCCCTTCACCCGAAATGAAACCGAACCCTTTGTCTTGCACGAGCTTTTTGATTTTCCCGACCGGCATGCACGAACTCCTTCGCATCAAAAACAGAACACTCGTAGCGGGCCTCCGACGCACACGCGCCGACTCTTCGGAAGGAAATCCTTTCCATCCCAGACAAGCATGTAGATAAGCAGACCGCACGTCACGCACTGTTGTGTCGCTCGCAATCGTTGCCGCTGTAACTTTTCGCTAATCGGCAATCGACCGCGCCAACACGCCCCAACGCGCCGCACGGTGGACAGCCCGGGAGAAAACCCGTCTATCCGCCGCCACTGATAGTATTGCTAGCGTATGAAATCGTCCAGGAATACGCAAGTAAAAAACAGGCCATTTTTCCAGTTCTTTCGCTAATAACACCCTGAAAATGCCAGCCGGAAATTGCGGTCATCCGCCCATCAAACAAACCATATTCTCAACATGGCATTTACGAGGCTCACGTTCTTTCTTGACCCTTTTCCAGAGATTGCCTACACTCCCACTCCCAATTTAGACGGCATTTTATCGGCTTTGGAAAGGATTCCCATGCGGCAATCGGTGCGGCATCAAACCTGGATCATACTCGCGGCAGTCATCGTTTTTTTCACCAACCTGGGCATAACCAGACTGTGGGATCAGGACGAAGCCTACTTTGCCCGCTGTGCCGTCGAAATGCACCAGCGGGGCGAGTGGGTCGTTCCCTATTTCAATGACGAACTGTTCGCGCATAAGCCACCGTTCATGTTCTGGATGATGCGGCTCGGCTTTACGACCTTCGGAGTCTCGGAATTTTCTGCCCGCTTCTTTTCTGGCGTCTTTGGTGTGCTGTGTGGCCTGCTCGTCTATCACCTGGGCAAGCGGTTGTACTCCGCCTCGGTCGGTCTGTGGGCTGGCTTGGCAATCACAACCTGCGTGATGTTCGACGTCGTCGGCCGCGCCGCGACAGCCGACAGCTTTCTCGTCTTCTTCGTCGGCTTGGCAATTTACATTTTTGCCCGCTGGGAAAATTGGGAGACTGAATCAACCGACGGTGCGCACGCGCTCCGCGAGCCACTCTCCGTTCCGTTGCCGTGGAAAATGTCCGCCCTGATGTACGCCGTGATGGGAATGGCCGTGCTGGTCAAAGGACCAATCGGCGTCGTCCTGCCGACCGCCATTCTCGGACTTTACTTGCTCGTCCGTCATCCGTTGCCGAAACTTTCGTCGGACGCATCATTTTCTAATCGCATTGCCCAGTATCTTTCCCAATTCGCGCCAACTCGAATCGTCCGTACCGCCTGGAAAATGCGTCCCCTCACCGCGCTCGCCGCCGTCATCGCCGTCGCTGGTCCGTGGTTTGTCCTGGTGGGCATTCGCACCAACGGCGAATTTTTGAACGACTTTTTCGGCGTCCATAATTACGGACGATTTCTCAACCCAATGGACAACCACAACGGACCGCTCTGGTACTACGTCCCGGTCGTGCTGTTTGGCTTTTTTCCCTGGACCATTTTCGGCATCCCGACGACGGTCGATCTCGTCCGCCGCGTGCGCGGGAACGACTCTGGTCAAAAGGCCGCCAAGTTGCTCGCCTGTTGGATCGCCGTCTGGATCGGCTTCTTTTCGCTGGCCAGTACGAAGCTACCGAACTACGTGCTGCCCGCTTATCCGGCACTCGCGATTGCCATGTCGTGCTTTCTGAATCGTTGGCTCACTCGTCCTCAAAGTGTGCATCGTTGGTGGCCGCGACTCTCGTTCGGTTCCTTGGCACTCGTCGGCGGCGGGCTGATGACGTTGAAGCCCGTGTTGTCCCTGCGCGATCCTGAAGGGCAAACGCTCATCGAAAAAATCGGCACCTCGGTCGAACTATTGAACACTCTGCAAGCAGTCAGCTTATTGGGTCTCGTACTCGTCATCGGGGCGGGAGTCTGCTTGATACTTTCCGAGTTGCGGCGACGCATGGCGGCGGGCATCGCGCTGGGCGTGACCGCCGTCGCGTTCAGCGTCACGCTGTTCGCGTATGTCGCGGTACAGATTGATCAGTATCAGCCGAACCCCGACTTGGCAAAGATCATTCACGACCTCAGCCCGACCGCCCGGCCCCACTTGGCCCAGCGGGGATATTTCCGCCCGAGCTTGATCTACTACGCCAACAATCGAGTCGAACAATTTGAAACGAGCGAGGAAGCGAGTGCCTTTCTCGACCGCTACGACGACGCATTTCTCATCACGACCGAGACCGAATACGTCGCGAACATGCAACGCTTTCCTCTGGGCACGACGATCGTCGGTCGTCATCCAGAATTTCCCCGCTCCGGCACGATCCTCATCCTGGCCCGCCCCGCGAACTTAGCAAAACGCTCGACCGGTCCAGTTCGATAATTGCATTTCACCGCGCCGCATTTCTCGATTAGGATTTGGGACGAATTGGCTTCCCGGTTTGGAATCGGTGTTTAGGATTCGGCACGAATTAACTTCCGGGATTGAAATCGATGTTTAGCCGCGAATCCAAAATCGGTGAGGTTGACAAGTCCTTTTAGGTGTTCCAAACCAGCGTCGGTGATTTCGATGTGTCGAGCGATCTAAGGTGCGTAAGCCCGCTAAGATTCGATAGCACATTGTCCCGATTGCCACCCGCAGATACTCCCGTCAGATCCAACTCTTCCAAATTGGGAAATGCTCGCAAA
>JAYUFG010000187.1:0-5871 GCA_043738845.1 Planctomycetaceae bacterium | reverse complement strand
AGGGGAAACGGGGTCATCAGGGCCATCGACAAACTCGACTCCCAAGTATTCGCCGTTACCGCCACTGACCCGAAAATGCGGGCGGTAGTGGACTGGATTATCGGTCGAAAGGCAAACAGTCGTCCGTCGCCCACCTTCCTCCGTGGACAAGAAATCGACCAATACTTCCGCGAATCCAGCCATGCGTCTTCTTTGCGAACAGGTTATTCGACAGCGAAATCGCTGGAGTATTCATACTATACAGTAAATTAACTGTATAGCGCGGTCATGTCAATAAAATTCGCCGCATCTCGGCAAAATCGGCCACTCGCTATGACGTAAGTGAGTCGATTTCGATTTCGCGAGTTGGGGACAGGAAGTGGTGCGAAAAGATGCACGAGTTCGCGGCGTGCGAATCCCTGAATCGGTGGAGGGATGGAATGAAGCTTGTCGCTCGTGTCAGGTACGGGGTACCTGACCTACGGGTTACTCATACCGCAACGCTTCTATCGGGTCGAGACGGGAGGCTTTCCACGCCGGATAAAATCCGAAGACGACGCCGACGGTGGCCGAGACGGCGAAGGCACCGACGATGGCTGGAATGGATGGGGAGGTGGGCCAGTGTAAGAAATATCGCACGAGATACGATGCAAACGAACCGACCAAAATTCCGACCCCGCCGCCGAGAACGCACAGCACGACCGCCTCGACGAGAAATTGTCGCAGGATGTGGTACGACCGGGCACCAACCGCCATTCGCAATCCGATCTCGCGAGTTCGTTCGGTCACGCTCACCAGCATGATGTTCATAATTCCGACGCCGCCCACCACGAGCGAAATTAAAGCGACGACCAACAACAACATGCTCATTAACTGCGAAGTGGCGGACAAGGCTTTGGTAATCTCCGTCATGTCGCGTAGATTGAAGTCGTCGTCGCGACCTTGCAGGATGTGATGTCGCTCCCGCAGCAATACGGAGGCCTGTTCAATGGCGAGCGGAATTTCCTCGGCCGTGTTGGCCTTCAGCAAAATTTGATCGACGTTCGCAAACCGGACGGGCTGCGGTCGGTCGGCCATTTGAGCAGCCGACTGTGACGCGTAAAGTGCGGTGGAACCAGCGTATCGGTTGTTGAGTGTGTTAACCTGTTGGGACGTGTCTTTGGCAGCGGCAGAGCTTTGGTTGGAACTGGCCAGAGCCGCCCCGCTCACACGATACTTAATCGAAGTCCACGGCGCGACCACGATGTCATCTTGATCCATTCCAAAGCTGTTCGCCCCTTTGCGGGTCAGGACGCCGATCACGCGAAACGTGACGTTATTCATCCGAAATTCCCGGCCGACGACCGACTCTCCGTCAAACAATTCCCGGCGGATGGTCTCTCCAATCAGACAGACCTGCGCCGCCTTGGCCACATCGCCGTCGGTGAATAACTCTCCTTCGTCCAGGTCCATCCAATCGCGGACGACGAAGAAGCCGGGCGTTGTGCCGTAAATGAACGTCGGCTGCCAATTGCGCGATTGATAGACCAACTGCACGCGGGTTCGCACAATCGGTGCGACTTCGGCGACGGCCGGACACTGGGCCGCAACCTCGATGGCGTCCTGCGGCGTCAACGTCATCGTCGTGCCGCTGCCAAAGCTAATGCCGCCACTGGTTGCGGCACCGGAGTTCAACAGGAGCGTGTTCGCGCCCATGCTGGCGATTTGTTTTTGAATGGCCGTTTTGGAACCTTGGCCAATCTCCACCATCGCAATCACCGCACCGACGCCAATGATGACGCCCAGGGCCGTGAGGAGCGAACGCATTTTGTTCCGTCGCAGGGCGTGCAAAGCGGTCCGAAACGTCGGGGGAAGTTTGGCCAAGGGATCCCAGGCAAGTTTATGCTTGTCACCGGGCTGCGGTTCCATCGCTTCGGCGAATTCGAGGTTCGTAACAGGACGATACGGTTCAGCTTGTGCCGAGATCGTCTTCGGATTGGCCGTTAAGACAGCCGTTTGGCCATGCGACGTGCCGCTCGAGACACCGCTCAACGCTCCGCCGTGGCCACTAGGTGCCGCATGGCCATTCCCACTATCGCCGTTGCCAGAATAGTTAAGCCCATTGCCGATGTGTCCATTACCGTCGTGTCCGTTACCATTCGCACCATTTTGGGTTGGATGTTGAAAGGGAATGGGCGGCGGCAAGACGTTGCTTGGACGCGAACGATACTCGGCTCGTTGTTCGGGCGGGCCGTCGCTTTCGACCTGACCATCTTTGATGCGAATCACGCGGTCGGCATAGGTCGCGACCTTGGGATCGTGCGTGACCAGCACGACGGTGATTCCTTCCGCGTTCAGATCGCGGAACATTTCGAGAATTTCAACGCTCGTTTTCGAGTCCAGATTTCCGGTCGGTTCGTCGGCGAGGACCAACGCGGGCTTGTTGACCAAGGATCGGGCAATGGCCACCCGCTGTTGTTGCCCACCCGACATTTGCGACGGCTCATGGTCCAGACGATCTCCCAAGCCGACCCGCTGGAGCAGCGAGATGGCCAGCCGTTGGGCGTCCGATTGCGACGGCCATTTGGGGGCGTAATCGAGCGGCATGGTCACGTTGGCGACGGCCGTCGTTCGCGAGAGGAGATTGAAACTTTGAAACACGAAGCCGAGTTTGGCCGTGCGAACCAAAGCCCGGTCGTCCGGCGTGAGGCCGCTGAGTTCCTCTCCGTCGAGCCAATACTCGCCCGAACTCGGTCGATCTAAACAACCGAGAATATTCATCAAGGTTGTCTTGCCAGAGCCGGACGCACCCATCAAAGCGACGAGTTCTCCGTGCTGGATTGTCAACGAAACACCGCGCAGCACCGGAACGTCCACCTCGCCAAGGTGGTACGTCTTATACAGGTTCTCGATGCGAATCAGTTCCATATTGGTTGCGGATGCTACTTCGTTTATTATCGGCGAAGATTACTTCGTCTTCTTGGGGCCGCCGAACATCTTGGGTGCAAAAGGATTGGTCGTCTCGTCGCCCACTTGGTCTTTGCGAAGTTCGCCGAGGACGACTTCCATTCCTTCGGAAATTGCGGTGCCCATGACTTCGGTAATAACGCCGTCACTCACGCCTGCTTGAACATCGATCGGCTTGAGGAACTCGCCCTCTTTCACCCACAAGCGTTTGGCGTCATCTTTTTTGCCACCTTTGGTAGAACGGCCACTGCCGCCGGATGCAGCGTCCTTTTCCTTGCCGCCGGGAGAGCCGGAAGAATCGGTCGGCTTCTTGTTCTTCTTTTCGTTGGTGAGAGCTTCGCGATATTCGAGTGCGACCTGTTCGGCCTTTGGTTTATAGCGGAGAGCCGCGTTCGGGACGGTCATTACATCTGTCCGCTCGTCGATTTCGAACTTCAGGTTGGCGGTCAGGTAGGGCATCAATCGCCGATTGGAATTGTCCGTGCCGACGATCACGGTATACGTCACCACGTTTTGGGTACTGGTCGCGTTGTTGCGGACTTGAATCACGGTGCCGTGAAACTCTTCGTTGGGGAACGCATCGACGGTGAAAATTACATTCATATCGGGACGAATTCGCCCGATGTCGGCTTCATTCACCGAGGCCCAAACTTGCATCCGGGACATATCTTTCGCGATTAAAAACAAGCTCGGCGCGTTCAAACTCGAAACCACGGTTTGACCGATCTGAACGCGCTTGTCGATAATCATCCCTTCCACCGGCGATTTAATTACGGTGTAATCGACATTCGTTTTGGCCAACCGCAGGATCGCCTGTTGTTGCTTGATGGCCGCTTTGGAGATACTCAAATTCGCTCGGGCGATTTGTTCGTTCGCCACGGAATTTTCATACTCGCTGTCGGCAATCCCCTTAATCGGTCGTGACGCACCGGGAATGTTGTTCAGCGAAAGCAATCCGCGGGAGCGAGCCAGATCGAGATCGGCCTGACGCACCTTGGCCTCCGCCTGAAGGGTATCGGCTTCGGCCCGTTCTAAACCGGCTTCCGCTTGTTCCACTTGCGCCTTGTAAACTTCGTCGTCGATGTAGGCCAAAATTGTGCCGACATGGACGTTGGTATTGTTATCAATCCGCTTCGTTTTCGTCTCGTCCGCAGGGTCAATACCAAAATCCTTTACGCGACCAACGACCTGCGCGCCCACGTCGATCACTTCCTCCGGTTCAACCGTTCCGGTCGCGGGAATCGTCGGCACAATTCGATCACGTTTGATCACGGCGGTACGAAACGTGGCGAGGGGTTCGGCCGTGATATAATTGGCAATATAGAGGCCGCCGCCGGCCATCAGCGCGACGAGAACCAAAATTGTCAGGAGCGTTTTCATCGTTTGTATTTTGCGGGCTGAGGAATTCTTCGCTGCCGCTGTACACAAGTAAAGGGCCGTGCGACCAAATGCGGTTGTGTTTGTCGTCCTTCGCTCAGCGAAAGACGACATTACATAATGCGCCGATCCTTAGTAGGAATTAAATTCGGTCAAAAACAGTCTCGCAGGGAAGGTCGTCTCGACAGGTGGGAGGTGGGGTGGGTGGGCACTCAAACGACACCCATCGGCCAATCAGGACCAGCCGACGCAGCATCATTTCGCACTAACGTCTATTCTATCATTGAACACCGCGAGAAGACAATTGAATCGTTACTTTTGGCGGAATTTTCACGCAATTTCTCACTGAAAAACCGATTGCACACCGTTTTCACACGGGGATTTTCCCCTTCATCCCACCCACCGGGGATATAGCGAAATCGAAGTTAGTGGTAGATTGAACGCCGTTGCAATCCGTTTTCCGATCTTCGAGGCACTCATGTTGAGTTGGATGATTTACGGTGCGAATGGATACACGGGTGAGCTTATCGCGAGGGAAGCCGTCGCACGCGGAATGAAACCGATTCTTGCAGGTAGGTCGGAGAATATCCTCGAACGCTTGGGAAAGGAACTCGGTTGCGAAACACGCGTCTTTTCCTTGAAGACGATTCTCGAAAAGGTTTTCGTAAACCTTCATGAGTCCGGCGTAAAATGCGTATTGAACTGCGCCGGGCCATTCTCGCAAACGGCAAGGCCCTTGATGGAAGCCTGCTTATCCACAGGTGTTCATTATCTCGACATCACGGGCGAGATCGACGTGATTGAAATGGCCGCCGCGCTCGATCAACGTGCGAAACAATCGGGCGTGGCGTTGATACCCGCCGTCGGATTTGACGTCGTGCCGAGCGATTGTTTAGCAAGCCAAGTCTGTGCGCGTTTGCCGGATGCAACTCATTTGCAATTGGCCTTCACGGGCTTGAGCATCCTTAGTCCAGGCACGATGAAGACCACCTTGGAAAATTTGCCCAAGGGAGGCCGCGCGAGAATCGACGGAAAGATTCACCGGGTGCCGACGGCCTGGAAATCGCTCAAGGTTCCTTTTCGCGAAGGGCCAAAACTGACGATCACGATTCCCTGGGGCGACGTGGCGAGCGCGTTTTACTCGACCGGTGTTCCCAATATCGAAGTTTACGCAACGGTTTCGCCGGAGCAGGCGGCTTGGCTGCGACGACTCCGCTGGGTGTTGCCGCTGTTGAAGTTCGGACCGCTCCAACGATTTCTCAAACGCCGTATTGAAAGAACCGTGCGAGGACCGACCGCCGGTGATCGAGCGGCGGGCAATTCCTCCCTATGGTGCCGCGCAACAAACGACCAAGGCCAGTCCGTTGACGGCACGCTGACCGGACCGAGTGCGTATGAACTTACGGTCCTGACCGCCCTCGCCACCGTCGAACAAGTCTTGGGCGGCCAGATCTCTCCTGGTTTTCACACGCCCTCTCAGGCGTTCGGCCCGACCTTCATCAACACGATTCCCGGCATAGATTTGCGGATCGAATCAATCGTGTCGTAAGGTCTCTTCGTGCGAAAAAA
>JAYUFG010000186.1:0-5876 GCA_043738845.1 Planctomycetaceae bacterium | reverse complement strand
ATTTGGACCAATAATTCTGAAGGTCAAATGGCGGGCGAGCAACCCGAATGGTCGAATTTCACCGGACAAAAAAATGAAGAGTACCAAGGTTACGGTTGGGCCAAAGCGGTCCATCCCGACGATGCCGAAGCGACTATTGTGGCGTGGAACCAAGCCGTTCAGGAACGTAAAATGTTTGTGTTCCAACATCGGGTCCGACGCCGGGATGGAGAATGGCGATTGTGTTCCATTCGCGCCATTCCTGTCCTGAACGAAGCCGGTGATATTCGTGAATGGGTTGGTATGCATACCGACATCACGGATGTCATGCAGGCCGCTGAACGGGAGCGACAACTACTGGCCGACTCGGCGACGGCCAACGCCAAGTTTCAGGCGTTTTTTGATCAAGGGGCGATTTTCGCCAGCATCGTAAATCTCGATGGCCTCGTTGTCGATTGCAATCGTCTGTTTGATGAAGGTTGCGGTTTTACGCCACAGCAGTGTATTGGAAAACCGTTTTGGGAAGGCCCCTGGTGGGCACTTTCGCCGCTACTAGTGGATAAAATTAAGGCCGCGTGTGCCCAAGCTGCCGCCGGAATCATGTTCCAGGGAGAGGTTCCCTATTTCGTCGCCGACGGCAGCCAAAGAACCGCCGATCTGATCATTGCCCCTGTCAAAGATGAAACGGGAAAGGTTCTCTTTCTCTCCCCGACCGGGATCGACATTACGGATCGCAAGCAAATCGAAATCGCACTCCGTGAAAGCGAACGACGGATTCGTATGGCCACCGAAGCCACCGGAGTGGGTATCTGGGAATGGAATGTCATTGCGGGACAAATCCGTTGGGATGCGCACATGTTCCGGATTTATGGAATCCCACCAACGCCCAATGGTTTCCTGCCCTACGCCACCTGGATCGCCACCGTATTTCCCGACGAGCGGCCCCAACAAGACGAACTCTTGCAGGAGACTGTCCGACGAATCGGCACAAGCAGTCGTGAGTTCCACATTCGCAGGGTCAATGATGGTTCGACCCGCCTCATCCAGAGTGTGGAAACCGTCCGGACCAACGCGGAGGGACGAGCAGAGTGGGTCTTAGGAACGAACCTCGACATTACCGAGCAGCGCGAGGCGGAAGAAGTTTTGAAAACGACGCAATCGCGGCTCGCACTGGGCGTCGAAGTGGCCGGTCTCGCGCTCGCGGAAGTCGATTATGTCACCGGCTTAATCCACCTGACCGATGAGGCCGCGCGATTGTTCGGACTGGGCGACGTGGCCCGATCCATCCCTCGGGAGATGGTCCACGCGACGTTTCACGCCGACGATCGCGCGGAATTAAAACGCCGCATCGCCGAGGTCATGGACCCCGCCGGAACCGGTTGGTTCACCATGGATCACCGCGTCGTCTGGCCGAACAACGAGGTCCGTTGGCTGCATGTGAGTGAGCGGGTGATGTTCGCAGGCAAAGGTCCGGCGCGACGACCGGAGCGAAGTATTATCGCGGCATTGGACGCGACCCACACGAAGCAAATCGAAGAAAAGCTGCGACGTCTCGCCGCCGATCTGTCGGAAGCCGATCACCGCAAGGACGAGTTTCTCGCGACCCTCGCCCACGAACTCCGCAATCCCTTGGCACCGATCCGGAATGGTTTGGAAATCCTGCGGATGTCCGGGAAAGGCGGTCCCATTGTCGCCCAGGCCCGGAATATGATGGAGCGGCAAATCGCGCAAATGGTCCATCTCGTGGATGACTTGCTCGATGTGAGCCGCATCACTCGTGGCAAGCTCGAACTCCGCCGCGGGCGGATTGAACTAGCCAAGATTCTAAACAACGCAGTCGAAACCAGCCGACCGATCATTGAGGCCAGCGGCCACACCCTCATGATTAACCTCCCCAACGAGCCGCTCTACGTTGATGCGGACGAAACTCGACTGGGACAGGTCTTTGCCAATCTCCTCAATAATGCCGCCAAGTACAGCGAGCGGGGTGGGGCCATCATTTTTACTGCCAAACGACAAGGAAGCGAAGCCGTCGTCAGTGTCCAGGATAGCGGGATCGGCATTCCCCATGACATGCTCCCGAAGATTTTTGAAATATTCACTCAAGTGGATCGCTCCCTCGAAAAATCGCAGGGAGGACTTGGGATCGGGTTGACCCTCGTGAAGAGATTGGTCGAGTTGCACGGCGGGACAGTCGAGGCCCGCAGTGAGGGACCAGGACAAGGAAGTCTGTTCATCATCCGATTGCCGACCGTCAGCGACGAGCCGCTACCCGCGAGGACCGGAACAACGGTCCGTACCCCACACCACTACAAAATTCTGGTGGCCGATGATAATGTTGATTCTGCCGAAAGTCTGGCGATGATGCTCGAAATCATGGGCCATGAAGTTCGCGCGGTCCACGACGGAGTTCAGGCCGTCGAGTTAGCACCGGAATTTCAGCCCGACGTAATCATCCTCGATATCGGGATGCCTAACTTGAATGGCTACGAAGCCTGTCGCCGTATCCGTAATCAATCGTCGAGTAAGTCTACAACCCTGGTCGCCTTGACCGGCTGGGGCCAAGACGAGGACAAACGCCGGTCGCACGAGGCCGGCTTCGACCACCACTTAGTCAAGCCGGTGGACCTTGCCGAACTTGAAAAAATCTTCGCCAGCTTGCCGAAGAGTGAGTAGTCAGCGCGGGAAATTGCCCACCAGGACACAATAATTGCCACGGTTTCGCGGATCGAAATGGAAAAACGTCGAACACAAAACAGCGCGAAGGGCTGAAAAATGTTCGCCTTTCAGGCGAATGCCGAGGGATGGTTCACATTAACTCCCTACTTCAAACGGTTAAACTTTTGCCAAATCTCGCCTTACGAGGTCATCGCTTGAACACGCAGCGCATCCTCGTCATCCGCCGCGCGAAGCGACCAGGCACCGTCTCCGACGATTTCCAAGACTTGATCGTGATATTTCAGAATCGTGGGGCGATGACCGACACTGACCAAGGTTGTAGAAATGTCGGCTAAGTGGCGGTACAGACTCTCTTCATTCTGTTCATCCAGGGCACTCGTCGCTTCGTCCAAAATGACGTAGCTCGGCTTGGTCAGCAAAACGCGGGCGAATCCGATTCGTTGTTGTTCGCCTAACGACAGAACCTTGTCCCATTCTAATTCAGCATCCAACCCGCCGAGTCGTTCGATGACCAGTGGCAAATTGACCGTTTTTAAGACCTCGTGAAGTTCATCGTCCGAGATGTCGCGACTGAGATTCGGATAGAGGAGTTGGCTGCGGAGCGTTCCCAACATCATGTAGGGCCGTTGGGGCAAGAAGAGAATGTCGTCCAGTTTCGGCCGCTGCACGGTGCCGCTGCCGGTGTCCCACAGACCGGCAATTGCCCGCAGGACTGAGCTTTTTCCGCCGCCGCTGGCACCCATAATCAAGAGACCCTTTCCCGGATTGATCCTTAGAGACACATCCTCGACAAGGGTCCGTTGTCCATTCGGCGTTTTGAGGGTGACATGTTCGAGGGCGATAAGAGCCGCCTCGACCGTTTTGATCCGCGTGTCGGGATCGGGCGTGGTCGTTAATTTCGCCAGGGCCACTCGAAAGGTCTCCAGCCGATCAATTCCGGCAATGAACTTACTGAGGCTGTCAAAATTATCAACAAACACCGTGAGCGCAGCCAAGACGGCCGAAAACGCACCGGCGGCTTGGACGACGACGCCGACCTCACGCTCACCCGACAGCACTGAGGGGGCCATGATCGCGGCCGGAATGATATACGTAGAAAAGCTGTACGTGTATTGAAAGAGGTTGAGGTTCAATTGACAGCGAATGAGTTTATTGAAGTTCGCAAAGACTTCGCTGAACCGGTGCTTGACATGGGCTGACTCGCTTTTTTCCCCGCGATAAAAGGCAATCGCCTCGGCATTCTCGCGAACCCGAACCAGCCCAAATCGAAAATCGGCTTCGCGTTTCAGTTGCAAGAAATTCAGCAACACCAGCGGACGTCCGAAACCGAACGTCGTGACCGCCGTGCCCACAATCGCATACAGGATGAGAAAACCAACCAGCACCTTCGATATGTTCCACAGCACGCTCGTGAACGCGATAAGTTGAATGATCGCCCCCAGAATAATCGACGTGAAATTCAGCGACCGTTGCGTAAAGGTGTTGATGTCCTCAGAAATCCGCTGGTCGGGATTGTCGATTTTCGCATCCGAACCCAGTCCATAAAACGACCGATGATCGAAATAACGATCCAGATAATACTGGGTCAGCCAGCGTCGCCACACGATCGCCAGTTTGTCGCGAACGTAATAAAAGAACGCATAAAGTGGCACGGCCACGACCAACAACCCCACGTACACGTAGATCGAGTGCCAGAATCGGGTTTCGTCCTTGGCGGCTAAGGCGGAGGTAAGCTCGCCCGATTGCTTGTTAAACAGGACACTGGATTCCGTATATCCCACCAGCAACAGCACCAAGAGTAGGAGCAAGCCCCGCGCGGTCCAGCGTTCCTCGCCGAACCAAAAGGGCCGTGCAATATCCATAAAACGCTTCCAGACACGAGCGCGAAATATCTTCATGGTGCTTTCTCGAAGAGTTTGCCGAAAAGGTCGCTGAGCGCGGGTTAAGAAAACGGCCCACCGAGAGGCCTTCGTGCTGGAGATACAGCAAACGGCGTACCCGCCGCAATTTTCACGGCGTACTCGTCGCAATGTTACTGTTTTTACGCGGTAGAAATTGGCGATTGAGCGATTTTTACGCAACCGGCTGAGAAGAGGGGAGTTTTTCCAAAAGTTCGTGCAGAGAACTCAAACTCACCGGCTTGACGAGGTGGTGGTCGAACCCTGCGGCCAAGGCCCGTTGTTTATCGCCCTCCTCTCCGTAGCCCGTCAGAGCAACCAGCACGACCGATTTCAGTTCCGGTTCTTGGCGCAGTTGCTGAGCGAGTTGATAGCCATCCATATTGGGCATTCCAATATCCGAGAAAATCACGTCCGGTCGCTCGGCCCGAACGAATTGCAGTGCCGTTTCGCCATCCTTCGCCGTGCGAACCGTGTGGCCAAGGGTCTCCAGGAGTTTTCCTAGAACAAAACACGCGGCGGGCAGATCATCCACGACCAGGATTCGACGGCCCGGCTGAGGTGCAATCAGGCTGTTGGTGGTGCTGTCGGCGGCACTCGCAGTGGGAGGACAACTAACCTCCACCACCGGATCAAGGATGCCACTTGCGTTGCCATTTTCGAAGGGCAAATCTCCATTGGACGGCAGATCTCGAGCGATGCTACTAAGCCGGTCCACCACACGAATCAATTGTTGAAGCTGCTGCTCGATGATCTCGCGAACCCGCACAATGGCGGGGGCAACATTCTCAGTCAATCGCAGGATTTGGAGCGAATTACTGATCGGTGCCAAGGGATTTCGCAATTCATGGACCAACGTCGCCAGAAACTGCTTATTCTCTGTACTCGCAGGGATCCGGGCCTCGTCGGTTCGCTGGCGGTCACTGATCTCGACCAGGACACAGACGGCCCCGACGAGACGGTTCACGTCGTCGTGCATGGGGCTGGCCTGGGCCAAGACCGTCACGCGACTTCCATCGGGACGCTCTACAACGACTTCCTTGCCGACGTACTTTTGGTTCGTTTGAATCGCCTGAGCCATCCAGGAATCTTCCTTGCGGAGCGATGTTCCGTCGGTTGAGAACAGCCTGAATGATCCGCAGTAACGATCCGAAATATCGTCGTTCGACGGCATTCGCCCCCAGATTTCGGCCGCTTCCTGGTTGAAATACGTGATCCGCCCCTGCACATCGCAAACATAGACCCCCGCTGGCAATGGGTCAAACCATTGACGTAGCGCAGGATTGACGGCGATCGGGTCACTTCGATTCGGAAGTTTTT
>JAYUFG010000185.1:0-5891 GCA_043738845.1 Planctomycetaceae bacterium | reverse complement strand
GTAATTTGAGTATTACTGACATTGAGGTCGTTAATGATAAGTCGCCCCAGTGACGTTAATCCTTCGTCAGTAAGCTTCGAGCCAGAGAGGTCAAGGTGTTCGATGGAATGACCTTCGGGAAAATATTCAAAACCCGCGCCGGTAACATTTGAATGCGCTAAACTGAGGACGCCAAACCGGCGATGACATAACTTGCGCACACCTTCATCAGTAATCGGAGAGCCATTTAGATCAAGGAATTCTATCAACTCATTGTCGTTCGGTTTGAACGTCTCGCCTGTGACCCGTGTATTGCGAAGGACGACTTTAATCAAAGAGTTCCGTTTTTCTAGGTGGGCAACATCACTGTCGTCAAACTCTGAGTTTCGGATGGTTAGTTCGGTCAACAAAACATCGTCCAAGGTCGCCCAGCCTGCATGGGTAATTCGTGGATTCTTAAGCGTCAAGTCTTTCAATCCCAGTATTTTTGCGAAGCGGGCGAGATCATGGTCATCCAGCGAATAGTCAACGACAACATGCACACCCATTGCTCCATTTTGATTGCTGGCCAGCGTTTGAATGTCATCCATGTTCAAGTCGCTCGGTTTCTTTTGAAAACAAAAAAATGTTTGAGGCGGAATTATCTTTCCACCATACGCGAACTTAGTAAACCAGTTCGCGGGCCTCTTTGCCGATTCATTCAAACCAAAACCGTCGGCGATCAACCGGTTCGCTGCATTGCGTCGTTCCCAAAATGGGCGGACGTGACCGATGAAAGTTCCGAGAACGACCGCGACGACCGTGGTGAAGATCAACAGCGACCGCAATTGAAACTGGTACCAACGTCCGGCAAATATAGAACGCTCCCGCAGATTAAAGAACGACCGCGCGGTGTTTCTTCCCAGCGACTTAAAGCCAAAAACGAACAAACACAGCGGAAACAAGGTGGCCATCAAGACCAGCAACGTGAACGGAGACTCATCGGAATGTGGATGCAAACGCCCCTCCTCGATATCGAATGTCAATTTAAACGAAAGCCAAACGAGACCGATTGACATTGCCAGCGAACCCCAGCGGGTTAGGAACCAAGCTGCCCGAAATCGCCGTATCAAACCGCAAATGAGTACAGGCGGAATGAACACGATGAGCATTTCCGCGTCGATCCTCCCGCCTTCACCTCGAAAATAATTATGAAGCATCGCGAGCAAAGCCGCCAAGATTACTCCCCACAGTACGACCGGCAGCGCGACCGACCAAGGCAACGTGCGGTCGCGTCGCCGCTTCCAGCCGAACCAAATAAGCCCGCCACTGATTGAGAGCAGCGACAAACCCGACAGCAGCATGAATGTCGGATGGCCATTGGTGGACCATTGAGACGTTGCTTGATTCGTGGGGATGGCCAGGGCCAAGCCCGAAAGTCCAATCACCACGCCGATCAGAATGTGGAACATGGGATTTGCCGCGGTGGATTCAAGAGGAAAGGTCGATCTTGCGTTTAAGGAATGTTCCGAGACACGTGAGGGAACACGATCCGCCACCCGCGAGCGGGTACCCGGTCGCTGCTAACTGAATCGTCTTTCAAAAGCGACCCCGGTTAGCAGCGATACGAAGTGGAGCATTTGAATCGGGCCATTTGCCGAAGTCGTCGTTGGTAAGTCCGGAGAAATTCTCGAAGTGATATTGATGATCGCATTTACTCCGGCCGACCCTAATTTCAACAGTGTCCATTGAGCAAACTGTTGCGATGCAAAAAAACGGATTCGGAGCGGGTGTGTAAGCCGGGTTTTGTTCCCGCCGAGGCGGGCGACGCTCATTTATCTAGGACGGCGATTACTCGACGCCTCCAGCAGCCTACCCGGAAGTCGTAACGGGCCGGACCGACCCGTGCGCGGCAAGCCGCGCTGCTCCCTGTTTGGCCTTGCTCCGGGTGGGGTTTGCCTAGCCAAGCCGGTCGCCCGGCCTGCTGGTAAGCTCTTACCTTACCGTTTCACCCTTACCGAGGAGGAAATGATGAAGGATGAACGCTGAATGATGAATAAGAAAAAAGAGAATGCGAAGATCGGTCGAATTCGTCATGTTCTTCGTTCATTCATCGCTCATCGTTCATTATTCATCATTTCCTCCCCGGCGGTTTGCTTTCTGTTGCACTTTCCCGAACCTTGCGGCCGGTGGGCGTTACCCACCACCCTGTCCTGCGGAGTCCGGACTTTCCTCCCGTCGAGGCGCACGACCACGACCGGCGAGCGTCCCTCCCGCTCCGAATCCGTACTTAGTCTACTCTCCAGCAAGGGCGTGGCCCAGCCGGGACGGTCCTTGTGAAATGTCGGCCGATAAATCCAGTTTATGCCGATTTGCTCTTTCGCCCCTTATTCTCGCCCGGCACCAGGTCGCCATCGACGATTTGCAGGAGCTTGGAGATGCACAATTGGTTCATGCTGGTGTGATAGATATGGGCCTCAACTTTCAGGGACTCGTGCATGCTCTTGGGCATTCGGACGGTGATCACCCTGGACGGCTCATCGGAGTCGGGCGAATCGCCTTCCAATCGCAGTTTGGTCAACATCGCCTGGATCTCGGCGTACTCGGTCGTCTTCTCGAATTCGGCCAAAGACTCCTTGGTCGGATAGAGCCGGCGGACGATCCCATGTTCGCCCAGGATGTTGCGGAAGAAAACGATCCAGCTTGGGTTCTTGTGATAGCAATGTTGGGCAGTGGTAAGAACTTCTTGAGATTTGGCAACGGCAGTCATACAGACTCTCCCTAGTAAAGCAAACCGAACGATCCATCCAACGGCCACGACGGCCGCGGTTTGCCCAAATAATACAGCCGAGTCAAGGGCGTGACAGAAGTCCTTGCACTGCTAGCAGTTACGTCATTGCAGGCTTGACGCTTAATAAACAAGCAGGCCCGACCCAGATCGGGCAGGTGGTTCATTGCACAAAAAACAGGCAGTGGGAAATTTCCCGTTTTCCAAAGTGTCCTGTCCAAAAATGTTTGGAATCCGCGAATTTGTTAGATTGGGCAAGGACTTTCCCGAGGATTGAAGGCCCGAACTGGAATGGCCTGAACTGTTACCCGAATAATGCTTATCCCGGTACCGGCGGAGAAGTCAGCCATTGCAGCCGCCGCTGATTGGCGACTTGATTCACCCAGCCGACAAATAGGCCCCGATCTTTCCATTGGTCGCTGTACTTTTTCCAGCGGGTTTCGCCCATCGCCAGATTGGCAGTTGACCAGACCATCGCATCCGCCGCACTGGGGGCCAAAACGAGACAGGCGGTCGGTTCAAAACAACCCGAATCGGCGGTGGAATTTGGTGACTGGGAGCTTTCCGGACTGGGCCGAAAAGTGGCGGTCCAGGCCGCACCTTGATCTCGGGGGGTGACCGTTGTGAGCTCCTGACGGGGCTTTTCATGGAACGGGTCGGGCATGACCAATTCCCACGGTTGCCCCAAGTCATTTTTGCCCATCGAAATGTGCGTCCCGGGTCCGATCTGAACCTGCGCGTTTGAGATTCCATACCGACGGATCAACTCCGCCGTCCGGTCGAGGGCGTATCCCCGGCCAATCCCGCTCAGGTCAAGGCTCGTGTCGGGGTGAAAAAAGCGGACCGTTCGGCGAGTCGGGTTGACCAAAAATGGCTCTCGGGCAGGGGCGATCAGCGCGACCGATTCGGTCAAAAGAGCATCGGTCAGTTTGCGGGCTGTGACGTCAAACCAGCCGCCCGTGACTTTCCAGCCGGTCAGGCAGTATTGGAGTAAATCGACCAATTCTTGGTCGATGGAAACTTCCTCGCGACTGGCTTGGCGGTTGATTCGGTTGAAATCAGTGCCTGGGTTCGCAATCGACAGTTTTCGCTCCCAACGGTGGATTTCGGCAAAGGCCGCCTCCGCCACGGCCGTCAGATGGTCGGGGTCGTCGCCGCACAGGACGACTTCGCACTCAGAATTCCAAGCCGGTTGAGAGCGGCGAATCGACAACATCTGTTTACCCTTTAGTTCAACGTGATTACAATCGCACTTTGTCCTGGGAGTCATTCGATTCTCAGCCCACCGCCTCCGCGAGTTCAGGATGAAACCGCCGCTACCAGTCCAAGTTTTTACTGCGTTCAGTGTAACACGCGGCAAACGACGTTCCATAGTCTCGACGGCTCGTTTTCGGACGGCCGGTCTGATTCTGTGCGTCGTCCTCTATTATCTATCCATCTCGACCACGTCGCTGTTGGCAGCCGAACTCCCGACGCTCGTCGCGACGAGTGATTTTTCTAGCGGATCGGGCGTTGTCGAAAACATCGACCAGAAAACTCGCGTGATCCGTCTCGTTCCGAGTGAACACATCGGTCGCGGTTGGGTCTGTTGGTGGTACGTTAAAATTTCCGGGATCAAGCCGGGCGAAACTGTGACCATCGACATGGGCGAAGCCCCGTGGGCGACTCCCGACCGAGCGGCCTTTAGTCTCGACAACAAAACTTGGAAGCAAACTTTGCCGGGAAAAGGTTACGGCAAGCGGATGGCCTATCAGCAAAAGGTCGATGCGGATGTGGCTTGGTTCGCCTGGGGACCGCCGTTCACCGTCGAGGATGCGGCGACGCTCGTGAAAACCTGCCAGACGAAGTGTGAGTTTGCCAAACCGCTGGAACTTTGTCGCTCGCTAGAAAATCGCCCCGTTCCCGCTCTGCGGGTTTCACAACCGACAGAAAATGAAGGCGAACGGTTTGGCATCTGGGTCAATGCGCGACAACATGCCTGGGAGACGGGCGGAAGCTGGGTCTGTTGCGGGTTCACCGAATGGCTCGTCTCCAAAGACCCCTTCGCAGAAGCCTTACGAAAAAAATCGGTCATTCATATTGTGCCCATCGTCGATGTGGACAACGTGGCGATTGGTGCGGGGGGCAAAGAGCAAAAGCCGCAGGACCACAATCGCGACTGGACTGACAAGCCGCACTTTCCCGCCACGCAGATCGTACAAAACAAAATCAAAGAGTTCGATGCCAACGGTCACTTCGATCTGTTTGTCGATCTGCACAACCCCGGTCCGAACGACCGCACGCCCGTGTTTTATATTTCGCCCCGCGATATTCTCACGAGCGCGGGCGCGTCGAATTTGGATCGTTTTGTGAAAATCGCTCGCCAAGAAATGACAGGGCCGCTCACTTATAAAGGCGAAACGCGGGAGTCGGGTCCGAACTACGACAAACGGTGGGAAGTCATCAGCAAAAACTGGGTGACGAAAAACACCCGACCGCACAGCGTCTCGGTTACGCTGGAAACCTGTTGGAACACTCCCAACAGCACGGCGGATGGTTATCGCCAACTGGGCAAAGAGTTGGGCCTCGCCATCGAACGCTACTTTCGTACCTCGCCCAGAGTACCCGCGGGAAAGTGAATGCTCGTTCGCTTTCTTATTCAACCTGGAGAAGGAAAAGGGGACGTTCTGGATTATTAAAAAAGTAGAAGATCCCCTTTTCCTGTCTTTTGTTCGAGGACACGACCGAACTCATCGTACTTGTACTTGGTCTCGCTGCCGCCCGTGATGAAAACGTCATTCTGCTTTCCATCGGGATCGTAAGTGATGAACGTGACCATTCCGGCAGGGTCTTCAATGCGATAATTGCGATTGAGTTCGTCAAACCGGTAATCGGTAATCCGGGCACCATTCGTGACGACACCCGGCGAAATCATCCGGTCCCGATTGCCGTTGGCGTCTTTGGACTTTTTGACGTTGCCATTTTCGTCGTAAGTATAATGCGCGACCGGGACTGAAGTTGTTTTATTCGACTCCCGTCCCCTTTTGTGCCCCCGACAATTAAACCATAGAACACCTTTTTTGGAGAAGCTCAATGATCCCATTTAACCCATCGCAAAAAATGAAGTTGCTCCTCGATCAACACAGCGGATTCGAGCATATGTTAG
>JAYUFG010000184.1:0-5905 GCA_043738845.1 Planctomycetaceae bacterium | reverse complement strand
AAAAAACCGCGTTCCCACGCGGCGCGCTACCTGCTTGTACCGTTACCCATCAACTCCTAAAATTTACCGTCTTGACACCGCTGGCTCTTTCAGGGATGAGCTACCGATTAGATGACTGGCGTGTGTTGAAACACCCGGCTAAAATCAAGCATCGCTACGAGTTAGGCAAAGCGAACAAACAAAAGGCACGAAAGGCATTTGTCTTTACGTTAACCGAACCGTAAATAATGGACACTGAAATTGAGCAAAGAATGATGCAATTGTTGACACGACGCTGTACTAACGCGACACAGTTGTCGCCCGGCACACTAAAATTGCTCCTGGGACGGCCACGTAAGGCATTGACCGAAAAGCGGCTTGCGGGCATCGGTCAATCGATACTAACAACACTTTGGCTGGGTCTTGGTCTACTGTCAGCATGGTTTGCGATTGGATGTTGGAAATGGCAAAATGGTCGGTTATTTGCCGCAGCAATTTTCGCGGGTATGATTAGTGTCGTTTTTTTATTGATTGCGACCCACAGTTCGTCGCGAATTGTTCAGAAGAGAAGGAATGCGGTTTTCTTCTGCGAAGAGGGAATCCTTTGGCAATTCGGGAAGAATTGGGGCATCTCGATTTACTCGAAAATCGCTTCTGCCGGCGTGTTTCGAGAGGAAGTCCCGATTATTCTGGCAGTGATTCCGATTCTCTATATGGTTCGACACGCGGCTCGCCAGACGTATCAAATTCTGAATCGCGATGGTTCGGAGGTAAACGTCTCGAAACGTAACTTCTCGAACTACCGACAATTTGGCACACTGCTCGAACAGGTCTGCCTCGCTCATAAAATACCTTGGAAATCATAGACGGCAATCTCGCGAGGTTTCGCATTCAGAGTTAAGCCTTTTGCGTTTTTAACTTCCGCACTACTATGACGCACCACTCACCGGACCAACAATCCTTCGAGGAAAACCGGGAGCTTACGCTCCCCGCTCGCCAACCAACAATGGTTTTGCATTTTTCGTTTTGACTTCTGCGTTTTCATTCATCACTCATCGTTCCTCATTCATCATTTCCCCTATGTCTCGACAATACATCTTTCAAATCAACGATCTGACCAAAAAGCACGGGCCGCGTGAAGTGCTCAAAAATATCTGGCTCTCCTTTTATCCCGGTGCGAAAATTGGCGTCCTCGGCAAGAACGGGTCGGGCAAGAGTACGCTCATGCGGATCATGGCGGGCCAGGATAAGGAGTTCGACGGAGAGGCCCGGCTGAGCGACGGCTTCACCTGTGGTTACGTGCCGCAAGAGCCGCAACTCAATCCCGACAAAGACGTTTTTGGCAACGTCCAAGAAGGGGTCGCGACAACCCGCGCCATTCTCCAAAGGTTCGACGAGATCAACGCCCGACTCGGCGAGCCGATGACGGACAAGGAAATGGACAAGCTCCTCAAAGAACAAGCTCGCGTGCAAGATCAAATCGAACTGCTCAACGCCTGGGAACTTGATCGACAAGTCGAAATCGCGATGGACGCAATGAACCTTCCGCCGGGTGACGCCAATGTGACCACACTTTCCGGCGGCGAGCGACGCCGGGTCGCGCTCTGTCGGATGTTGCTCCTCAAGCCGGACCTATTATTGCTCGACGAACCGACAAACCATCTCGATGCCGAGATGGTCAATTGGCTCGAACGCCATCTGGCCGAGTACACCGGCACCGTCGTCGCCGTCACGCATGATCGTTATTTTCTGGACAACGTCGCGCAGTGGATTCTCGAACTGGATCGCGGGCGCGGGATGCCGTTTGAGGGGAACTATACTTCGTGGCTGGAGCAGAAAAAGTCTCGCATGGAAAAGGAAGAACGCGAAGCCTCGGCCCGGCAAAAGTCGCTGCAACGAGAACTGGAATGGGTGCGGCTCGCTCCCCGCGCTCGTCAGGCCAAGAACAAAGCCCGGCTCGCCGCGTATGAGCGAATGTCGGCGGAGCAATTCGAGGATCGCGAGCAAGAGCTTGAAATTCAAATTCCGCCGGGAAAACATCTCGGTGGTTTGGTCGTCGAGTTTAAGGGTGTGAGCAAAGCCTACGGCGACAATCTGCTCGTTGATGATTTGAGTTTCCGTTTGCCAGCAGGTGGAATCGTCGGCGTGATCGGTCCGAACGGGGCGGGAAAAACGACACTGTTCCGCATGATTATGGGCCAAGATGCGCCCGACAAGGGGGAAGTCCGCGTGGGCGAAACGGTGGAACTGGGCTACGTTGATCAAAATCGTGATGCTCTCACGGCGGGCAACACGGTCTTTGACGAGATCTCCGGCGGTCTCGAAAATCTCGAAATGGGAAATCGCAAGATGAATTCCCGCGCGTATGTCGCCCGTTTCAACTTCACCGGCACCGATCAACAGAAAAAAGTCGGCGATCTGTCGGGTGGAGAGCGAAATCGAGTTCACTTGGCCAAGCTCCTCCGCAAAGGCTGCAATGTTCTGCTCCTTGATGAACCAACGAACGATCTCGATATTGACACCTTGCGGGCACTGGAAGAAGCGATTCTCAACTTTGCCGGTTGTGTCGTCTGTATTAGCCATGATCGCTGGTTCCTCGACCGGATCGCGACGCACATTTTGGCATTTGAAGGAGAGAGCTACGTTCACTTTTGCGAAGGGAACTTCGAGACCTATGAGACCCAGCGTCGTGAGCGGCTGGGCATTGCCGCCGACGAGCCGCACCGGTTCAAGTATCGCAAGTTGACCCATTAAACGTACACTTGTCGATTTGCATCCTATCTCTTTACTTTTTTTTACTCCTTGTTCATCTTTACCTTGTTCCTTACTCATCGTTCCCCCCATGTCCACTCCTTTCCCCGAAATACTCGCTCACCTTTCTGCCGCCTATGGCCCGCAACACTGGTGGCCCGGTGAAACGCCGTTTGAGGTCATGGTCGGGGCGGTGCTCGTGCAGAATACGGCGTGGAAGAATGTCGAGAAGGCAATTGTGAATCTCCGGGAGTCGGGGCTCCTTTCACTGGCTGCGATCCATCGGACGGATCGCGAAGAGTTGGCGGAAATTATCCGGCCCAGTGGTTACTATCGCGTCAAAGCGGCTCGTTTGAAAAACCTTGTTGCGTTTGTGGTGAATGAATTCGACGGATCGCTCGACGCGATGTTTGAGCGGCCGCTGGAGGAACTGCGGGAGAGTCTGCTCGCGCTCAACGGAGTCGGTCCTGAAACGGCCGATTCGATTTTATTGTACGCAGGCCATTTACCGACGTTTGTGATCGACTCTTACACGCAACGAGTTTTCAAGCGTCACGGTTGGATCGAACCCGAGGCCGACTACTACGCACTGAAAGAACATTGCGAAGGGAATCTTGAGTCGGACGTTGCTCTGTTCAACGAGTATCACGCTTTGCTGGTCCGCGTCGGCAACGCTCACTGTCGCGCCCAACCCCGCTGCGACGGTTGTCCCTTGGTTCCCCTTTTGCCGGAATCGGGGATTGTGGAACCGAACGCATGGTGAATTGACGGGCAGCGTCGTGGGGCGAATGCCACGGAAGTTTCTGCCTTCAAGCGATACGGTCGGTTCTTGATTTCATTTCGGTTAGCGCATTATCAAGCATCAAAAGGTGGCGATTTCAGGCCATTGGTCGATTTTGGGAGCGATGATTGAATTGGGTGTGGCGGGTCGGTATAATAGTACGGTAGTGAACTAAGTCGTGCGTCGCCCTGGAAAACCAACCTTTTTTGCCCGGAGATTCTCCATTATGTTGCGACGGGATGACCTTAACCACCTTGGGTTCTTGCTCGGGCGGTGTTATTACACCTACATTGGGCTGCTCGAGCGATTGCTCGCAGAGGGGGGGCTGGATGCCTATTTCACGCCGGGGTATGGAAGCCTGTTGTTCGCGCTATTCGACGACGATGATCGAACGATTGGCGAAGTCGGGCGACAATTGCAATTGGCCAAATCGACGATGACCGGCTTGGTCAAGAAAATGGAAAAGTCTAAATTACTCACGCTCGTCACGGATCCGAGCGACGGTCGGGCGGCCCGTTTGCGACTTACACCACTGGCCCGATCTCTGGAGACCCGTGTTCGCAAATTGGCCGTGACTGTGGAACGCACGATTAGTCAGCGACTTTCTGCAACGCAACAGTCCGAATTAAAATACGACTTGAGTTTGGTGCTGACGACGATGAACGACGAACTGACGAGTCGTATTGAACAAAAGGGAAGTGAGCAACGGAAAACCGTGCAACATCGTAAAAAGACCACAGGAACAACCGGCCGCGTCGGTCGGAAACGTAAAACTCTTTCCAAACGGAGCTAGTCATGCGAGGCACGTTTTTAGCGTTGAACTTATGTTGTATCTGGACCATCGTCGGTGCAAATTGTAGTCTCGCACAATCAACGCCGTCGAATGCCGAACCGGTTGACTACGCCAAGGCCAAACAAATTTACGACCGTTTGCAGAAGAACGAAAAAGTCTCGGCCGAGGACCAAGCCTATCTCGAACATGCGAAAGCGGTCAAGCAACGGGCCGACAACGCTGGTGGAACCAGCGGAACACTGAACAAAAACGAGAAAAATGACAAGAATACCGCACCCGCCAACGCAACGGGCGAGGTCATTGACTGGGAAAAAGCGAAAGGAATTCACGAGCGAGCTTCGCGCGGTGAAAAATTGACGGCCGACGATCAGGCGTACTACGACAAAGCCAAGACCGCGATGCAGCGGGGACAAGGGCCGAACAACAATGGTCCGCAAAAACCCGCCGGTCAACGAGTACCGCAGGCCAAGTCTTTTGGTCCGTCGTCCGGCTTGAAGCCGCTCACCGATATGTCGGTTGATGAAAAGTATAAAGGCGAAGAGGGCGGGCTGTATGGTGGCGGGAAAAATCAGCCGCCGGAGAAGCATTTGCAAGTTGCCTTTGATCTGGCTAAGAAAATTCAACCTCTCAATGCCGAAGGACAACCCGATACGAACGGAAAAATCGTTTTGATCTCGCTCGGCATGTCGAACACGACGCAGGAGTTTTCCGAGTTTGTGCGAATTGCAAACGCCGATTCGGAAAAGTCCCAGAAAGTCGTGATCGTCGATTGTGCGCAAGGCGGAATGGAGGCGATGATGTGGGCGACCGGCGGCAGTGGGCGGCCCAACACACAAACCCGCGATCCTTGGACGGTGATGGACGAGCGGATCAAATCGGCGGGCGTTTCTGCGAAGCAAGTGCAAGCCATTTGGATCAAACTGGCTCGGGCCAATCCAGAAGCTCAGGGAGAATACCCGAAACATGCCGACGAGATGCGAGGACATTACGTGACCATTCTCAACAAGTTGCCGGAACGATTTCCAAATTTGAAAATCGCCTATAACTCAAGCCGAATTTACGCGGGCAACGCCACGACCCGCTTGAATCCCGAACCGTTCGCTTACGAAACGGCGTTTGTCGTGCGGCGATTGATTCAGGATCAAGTCAAGGGGGATGCGACGCTCAATCATGATGCCAGTCGCGGCGAGGTGAAGTCACCGCTGTTGTTGTGGGGACCGTATCTGTGGGCGGACGGCGACAAAGGTCGCAAAGTGGACGACCTGTTTTGGAAGGTCGAAGATCTGGCGGGCGACGGAACGCACCCCAATTTGTCGGGCCAGCAAAAAGTTGCGAACCTGTTGTTGTCGTTTTTCAAATCGGATTCAACGACCAAGTCTTGGTTTGTGAAGTCGGAAAAATAATTGGGTAGACGGTTATATGGTTTAATGAAGCGAAATCACTACTGTCCGGTTATAAGTCGAATAGTGTCAACTGGTTAGGGAAGGGGGGTGTTTGGATTCCCCGTTTTTCGTCGGTAAGGACTTGAAAAACAGGGCTTTTTTCGAAAAGCGTGAGACTGAGAATTTGCAAGATTTCGTAGAGGCCTCGTTCCAACTTTA
>JAYUFG010000183.1:0-15790 GCA_043738845.1 Planctomycetaceae bacterium | reverse complement strand
ACGGGGTACCTGACCTACGAGATCGAGAAAGAAAAGGAACCTGTAATGGCTGGTTACGTTGAGCTTTTTCGTGTCGCAAAATCGTACCCGAATGCCGTTGGATCGACCGTGATCGTCGAGGATTTCAATCTGAACATCGCCGAGGGAGAATACGTTTCCCTGATCGGCCACTCCGGCTGCGGCAAGAGTACGGTGCTGAACATGGTGGCGGGGCTGACCTCGCTGAGTGACGGATCGATCGCGGTGGCGAACCGAGAGATCGACGGCCCTGGTCCGGATCGTGGGATGGTCTTTCAGTCCCCCTGCTTATTTCCCTGGATGACCGCGTTGCAAAACGTGACCCTCGGCATCGCCCAAGTTCAGCCCCAATTGTCGAACAAACATCACGCCGAAATCGCCAAACACTTTCTCGAATTGGTCGGTTTGGGTGCCGACCTGGATCGTCGGGCGAAAGACCTGTCGCAGGGAATGCAGCAAAGGGTGGGAATCGCCCGAGCCTTTGCCATTGCGCCCAAAATGCTGCTGCTCGACGAACCGTTTGGAATGCTCGACTCGCTGACACGAATGGAATTACAAGAAATCCTCCTGGAGATTTTGTTTCACGAAGGGAAAACGACGCTGATGGTCACCCATGACGTCGATGAGGCGATTTTCATGTCGGATCGAATCGTGATGATGACGAATGGCCCGCACGCGACGGTGGGAAAAATCCTCACCATCCCCTTTTCTCGCCCGCGAATTCGTCATGAGGTTCTGGCCCATCCCGATTATTACGATTTTCGCGAGCAGGTAATCGGGTTTTTGGAAGGGCAAGATGTCCGCCACGAACCGACGGTTGCGTGATGTTGCAGCGAAATAGCGGAACAGAGTTTAACGAAACATTTGATCACGATATGGTATTCGATGATGAACCTGAAATTGTATTCTTTTTTAGGAGGGGACGCCGGTCCCTGGCGAGTGGTCAATGTGCGAGCCGTTCGCGGTGAATCGCTGCCAACGGTGAAACGTCTGGACATCACCAACGGATCGGGTTCGCTTGTGAAACCTGCCACAACACCGCGCTGGCAATTGCAAGGCGTCGTCAGCAACGAGCGGTACGTCACGCGATCCGAAAAGCAACGGCTCGTCGAACGACAACCGGTACTCGGTCGAGCGGAAGCAACCTATGCGACATTGATACCCATCCGCAAGAACAGCGAATGGTGGCTTCTTCCACAGGATGAACGTCGGGCGATCATCGAGGAACACTCGCTCCACATCGCGATTGGTTTAGACTATCTGCCCGCCATCGCGCGGCGGCTGCATCACAGTCGAGACCTGGGCGAACCGTTCGATTTTATCACGTGGTTCGAGTACGCACCCGACGATGCCGACCGATTTGATGAACTACTAAACCGCCTGCGGGCATCGGCCGAGTGGCGTTACGTTGATCGCGAGGTGGATATTCGGTTGGTGCGTGAACCAGCCTGACGAATGAAATGACGAATGTTGAAATCCCAATGACGAATTGCCCGACAAACGAGCAGTCCTGCATTATCTCTAAGCGACGCTCGGCAAAGCACCGCAGAACCCATCCACCAAGGAGCCTGGATGAAGAAAAGCAAATGGACGTAACGTATTCGCAAACAGTCGGTTACGGCAAACACGCAATTTTTCGTATCGTTTGGCACGCCCTATGCAATAGTAGTGAGATAGCACTGAGATAGTCCCCAGTGAGAATGTCCCGTGAAGATTCGAGTGTAACACCAGGCGGTCTTTTACGCTCAGATACTGTGGCGGCGGTTTAATACCGGCCGTCAAACTTGCTTAACTTCAATTCAAGGAGACCGCCAATGTTCACCTCGCTCGACCTAAACGCCTTCACTTTATTTGCTACTGAACCGGCAAGTGTCACGATGGCTGTCGTTGGCGGTCTCTGTTTATTTACTTATGAACTGGCTCGCCGTCGGGCCTTAAAAAATATGCCCGCGTCGTTGAAGGTTGCCATTCAAAGGACGGCCAGGCACGATCCATTGCTGTCTGGGGAACCAGCTATGGGGGAAATGGCCCAGGCAGGGGTCTTGATTGCTGAAAACATGGACGCCATGACGCCTTCCCATAAATCACAACTGGCGGCGTAATTGCGATTTATGCACGTGGCGCAGAAACATAAGAGTTATCCCACGATCGCCTTGTACGGCGCACCTTCATTCAGTGTTGGGCGTTCTGGCCGGCCTTTGTAATTATAGATCAGGCCCATGTTGTCGAGTCCCATCAGCCACAAAATCGTCGCGTGCAAATCGTGAACATGCAGCCGGTTTTCGACCGCGTGTAGGCCAACATCGTCCGTCGCACCGATCGCCTGACCCCCTTTTACGCCGCCCCCCGCCATCCACATTGAAAACCCGTTCGGGTTGTGGTCACGCCCGTCCCCTTTTTCGCTCATGGGCGTGCGGCCAAATTCGCCGCCCCATACAACGAGTGTGTCGTTAAGCAATCCACGAGATTTTAGGTCACGCAGCAAACCGGCGACGGGCAAGTCCATCCCGCGACAAAGCTCGGAATGGTTCTGTTCGATTTTCGCGTGCGAGTCCCACTTGCTGCCCGTCCCGTGATAGACCTGTACGAACCGCACACCCCGTTCGACCAATCGCCGCGACAAGAGACACAACCGGCCCATCGTCGCGGTCTCTTTTACATCAAGTCCGTACAGTTTTTTCGTCGCTTCGGTTTCTTGGGTCAGATCGACGGCCTCTGGAGCTTTGGCTTGCATCCGAAAGGCGAGTTCATAGCTGGCGATGCGAGCTTCCAGTTCGGATTGATCGGGATGCGAGTCCGCGAATTCACGGTTCATCCGGTTGAGGAAACCAAGCTTGCCTTGCTGTTCCGCCGCCGTCACTCCTTCGGGTGTGTTGAGATTCGGGATCGGCTCGTTACCACCCTGAATGCGAATCCCTTGATACAACGCGGGCATGAATCCGGCCGACCAATTTCGCGGGCCGTTGACGACCTGTCCTTGATTGTCCTGCATGACCACGAACGCCGGGAGATCGGTGTTTTCAGTACCCAGTCCATACGTCGTCCACGCGCCGAGCGACGGCCGCCCGCCAAGGATCGAGCCGGTGTTCATTTGACAAACGCCCGCCGAGTGATTGATCCCTTCGCCATAGCAAGAGCGAATCACCGCGAGGTCATCGACCATCTTGGCCGTTTCGGGCAGCCAATCGGAAACCCACAAGCCGCTTTCGCCGTGTTGCTTCCAGGTCCGCTTGTCGGCGAGGATGGGCGAATGAAACTCGCCCATCGAGGTGATGACCTTGCCAAAGCTGTCGGGGATCGGCTTGCCCGCCAGTTTTCTTAACTCGGGCTTAGGGTCGAACAGGTCGAGATGACTTGGCCCACCTTCCATAAAAAGAAAGATGACATTCTTGGCCCGCGCGGGAAGCTGCGGCTTCTTGGCCGCTAAGGGAGAAGTGGGTTTCGTTTCGTCGGCCTGTGCTTGGTTGGCACCCAACAAATACGATAAGGCCAACGAACCGAACCCAGCCCCGGCGGAACGGAGTACGTCGCGCCGATTGTAAACCGGGTCGTAGCGAAAACAGCGAGCGTCTTTGCGGCGGGACATAGGAATTTGCGGGGTGCTTTATGCGGTAAAGGGGCGGGAGTCAGTTTCGCGGCAAGGCCTGTAAATTATCGAAAGTCGTCACCGCGAAACGGAATCCCTTCGAAAAAGCTCTACACCACCGATACACTCATTTTGCGACCACTCTTTGCACTTTTGGGACGTGATCGGAATGGTCGATAAATGTTAGACTAGCACGTGGTTGAGCGAAGCGATACCACCGGATGACTCTCAAGCCTCTCTCAGTGCATTTGCTTAACCAAAAATCGCACTAGCTAAGCTCGCGGCAAGCATTGGAAACAAATGATTCGCACAGCGAACCCTACGGATCGGTCGTAACTGAATAATTTCACAGCCTAGGAGCGAAAGACGACATTAACTTAATGCGCCGGTCCTTACTTCCCTTTGGGACTCTTGGGTGGTGCGCCTTTGTTGAGGATGTCGGGCGGCGGCAACGACAAGGGGCCAGTTCCCTTTTCCGCTCCCTTGCCGGGCAGAGGGAATGGAATTTCGCCCGGGAAGCCCAGGCCACCTGCTCCGCCAACCGCTCCGGGGCCAGCACCCCCTTCCATCTTTTGCAGATCGAGAACGGCCAGTTTGGCGGCGTCAATCGCTTGTCGCCGCATCACTAACTGTTGCGTCGCCGCATCCAGAAAGAGCATGTCGGCGGTCGGAATGACGCTCGGCACCTTCAACCCCTGCACGCCGCCACTGAAATCGACCAGGAGCATGTTCGGCTTGAACACGAAATCCTTCAGCGTTAAATTCGCGCCGCCCGCCGGGTTGGGAACGTCCAAACTCACTTTGAATTTCACGGGGTCGCCCGCATATTCGCCGCGCAACATGTCGAACTTTTGATGGACTTCCACGGCATTTGTGTGGTCCCACGACCAGCAGACGACTTTTGCGATCGGCTCCTTGCTGTTCTTGTCGAATTCGATACTCGACGCAAAAAGCTGATGATCGCGAGGGACCGTCGCGGTCGGCGACCAAGCACTCCACTCGGACGTCAAGTTTTGATCTTCGGCCAATTTGGGATTTTCCAAGATTTTTTGGTGGAGCTGATAATTCGGATTCTTGACGATCAGTTGCACCCGATACTGATACGACTTGTCGGGTTCAATGTTGTTGTAGTCCCAAATCCGGAACAGCCGATGGGGAACAACCTTTTCCACGACCTGGGTGAGGGGCTTCTTGGCACCAGCGGCACCGACAAGTGGGTCAGGATCGAACGCCCCTTCTCCGCCGTTCATAGCCGCATCGCCTGCACCAGCCGCGGGCAGCATCGCCGGTTTCTCAATGCGAAGCGGAATCTCGGGAACATGTCCTGCTCGATCATCCCAATTTTTCAACAACATCGGTGGCAGGGCGAAGGTCAGGCGAGGATCGAGATAGTCCTGATCGATGATCTCGGGGCCGACTTGTGCCCAGCCCTGAGCTTTGTCCTGGAGCATCGCTTTGTAGTCGAAGACGGTTTCTTTCCCGAAAGTTCCGTCGGCCAGCACTTCGCGACGTTGCACGGCGTACCACCAGTATTGCGGATGGAACCGATCCACGTTGTTCGCATTGGCACCAGCCGCTGCGGCACCCGCACCAGCCGCGTTGCCCGTCAACAGGTCATCGGCCGCTTCCGGCTGCAACGCATCTTTAAAAACGGCATCGAAGGCCGCTTGTTGCTTCAATACGGGAATGAGACCGGTGACCATTACAAAGCGACGGCCTTGCACGGTGAAGTTTCCGGTGGGTAATGGCATCACGGCAGGACGGGGTGGCTGGCCCAACAGGCTGGGTGCTCCAGCGGGGCGTTCTGTGCCGGGGAGTCCTTGAACATCACCCGGTTTGGGGCCACCTCCCGGTGGAACAGGTCCGGCTGGTCCGCCCGGTCCGAATGGTTGTCCGGCTTTACGCATGGGGATTGCGGCGCGATCAGCGAAGGTTCGCAATTCGGTCACAGGCAGAATCGCGACGGCGGACCGTTTGGCCCTTTGTTCTTTCACCGGCTGAGAGAAAGGCACGATCTCGGCCAGTTTCGCCAACCTTGCTTCGTCGGTTGGACTCAATGGTTCAAGTTCCTTGCCCGTCGGCGGAGTGTAAGGGGGAACCGGAATTCCGGCCGGGTCGGTCGCTTCAATGGCTTTACTCGCGTTATCGGCGAGGGACGCTAGTTTTTCGGGAGCCTTGTCGGAGGAAAGCGATTCGCGTTTGATCGCCGCGATAACGAGAACACCAAGCACGACCACAGCCGCACCGAGGCCGATTTTCTCGGCATGGTTGATGAACATCTGTTTGATTGCGTCGCCACTCAAATTCAGTTTAGGCTTTTTCATAGCGATTCCTTCCTCAGTTCAAAACGGTTTCCGAAAACTTCAATTCTCTCGCGACCACTCATCTTTTCGCAGTCGTAGGGTCTGCTGTGCGGACCATTGGTTGGCTCTTCTATCGGCCAGGGTTGGCGCATCAATAATTGTCGTTTTTCTCTCCACGAAAGCACGTCCTTTCGCGGAGAGGCAGTGAACTTATCAATTGCGACGGATAGGTAGGGTCCGCTGTGCGTGACATTTGTTTGCTTGGCCTGTTTTTCACGGGAATTATCGAATTATCAGGGTGAATCGCGAACTCCCGGTCCGCACAGCGGACCCTATCGACTTTGGCTTGTTTTATTTTGACTCAGGTGCTGGTTCAACCGGAGTTGGCTCGACCGGTTCTGGTTTGGTGTCGGGCGGTGGGGCAGGCGTGCCCGCATCAGCCGGAGCGGTGTCGCCGGGCTTGGCAACTTCCGCAGGTGCGGCGGCTGGGTTCTCGGTCTTCAACAGCGATTCATCCAGCGGGTTGTACAGAAAAAACGCGCCGCGAATTTCGATCGGCATCGCGTGGAGTCCAAACCGGTGGGCTTCCTGCATGAGGTCGCCGTTCTTGCCTTGGGGGTTGAGCCGGACTTGGCGAATTTCCAAGGGCAACGTCGAGTTGCGTAGTTCAATGAGCAGCGGCATGATTTTTCGCTGGTCCATAATCAGCTGCAACCGGAAGGGCATCATGCGAAATTGACCATAAAACTTTTTGTCGTCGGTCGGCGTTCCTTGTAAGTCGGTGTGCATGATCGGCGAGCCGTCGAGATCGACGTAGCGGCCGTCTTGTAATGAATCGTCGGTCGCACCGGCGTCGGCGTTGGGATTGAATTCTGCGCCGCCACCCCCTTCGCCCCCACCGCGAACGCGCTTTGGTGGAGGGGCGGCCGGATCTGGACTGACGGCATCTTCCGAGGTTGCTTTGCTGGCGGCACCCCCGGCGAAAAATCCACCTCCGGCCGATTTCGGCCGCTCGATGCGTGATTCAAAACTGTTGTTGGCGGCCGCTTGGGCAATGTCGAGCGAAGTGATCGCCCAGATCGTGGCGTCGTGCTTGCCCTTGGCCCCTTCATTCATTTTGGCAATTGTTTTGCACAAACGTTCGTAAATCCAGAGGTCTTCCTGGGCATACAGAATTCGGAGCGTAGAGGGGGCCTCGGTCCATTCAAAAGTGTGATGAATTTGCGATTGGTTCTGTTCGTTCCACTCGACTTTGTATTCGCGTTTGGGCTTTTCGTCCGGATCGGCCGGGGCCGCACCGGCACCACCGACTTGTGACGCTCCACCCGACAAGCCTTGTACACCGCCTGCATTCGCTCCCCGCAACGGTCCGCGACCAGGGTTCACGGGAGCGGCATTGGCCCGCTCTTTGTACCATTCTGCATCGACCAACTTGACGAGCCGTTCGAACTCGTTGCGAATGTACTTTTGGTTGAACTGTTCGCGGAGGTCATTGCGAATTTCAACTTTCGGAATTTTGGTGAGATCGGGTACGGCATAGGTTGCGATCTCGTCGCGAAACTCCTTGGGCAAACGGTCTTTCGGCCATTTGAAAAACTGACTTTGATCGGCGTAGATTTTTTCCCACGCCTTTTTGACGGACACTTTACGTTTGACATTGGCGTCCTGCCAAGTGTCGATGGTCCCTTGATTGGGATGGTTCGTGATCGCGGTTACTTTCCCTGGCTTTTCGAAGCTCGCCAGAATTTCACTCTTGCCCTTGTTGTATTGTTCCGACAACGTCTTGGTACTCAAGAACCAACAGACAAGTGCCACTACGGCGGCGAGACCTGTCCCGGCCCAAAATAAATACTTGGCGTTTCCACGCATTTTTTCTTTGAGATCGGCCATAATTTATTCTCCTCCTCCGGAAGCGGATTTTTCCGACGCGGCGGTTGTGGTTGTTTGCGGTTTCGTCTTTAGTTCAATTCGCTTCGCGGCGGGAGTGGGCACCCAAACCAACTGCAACGTGAAGTCGTAACGTTTAATTTTGCGAATCACTGCGGGAGCACCCGCCGCCGGATTGTTCGCAGCGGGCAACCCCGCCGGTCCCAACCGAGGATTGACGCCAGCCCCGCCACGAGGGCCACTGCGGGGTCCGCCAACCCCTTGATTGTTCGGGTTGGCGTCGTTCTGCACATCCTCGGGATGATCGACCTCGATCAGTTCTCCGCCATCGTCAAACATCACGGGAAAGCTAATCCCCAACTCTTTGAACGTTAGTAAGACGGGAGTGTCGGTGAGTTTTCCGTTGAGAACTTGCGGAACCTGCACTTTTTTCTTCTCGTTCTCAAGTGCATCCAGCATGGTCGCTCGCACATATTGACGGCCGAACTTGAAGCCGTCGTTGTTGTGGAAATGATGGGCTTTGAATTGAATCACCCAGCCTTCGCCCTTCGGGCCATCGGCGTCGGGGACAGGGTCGCCCTCCGGTGGTTTCGCATCGCCGACAGGCTCGACGGCGGGGGTCTGTTCGGCCGCAGGTGCCGCAGGCTTCTTGCTCTTGAACTCGCCCTTGACGCCGGCATACCATTCTTCGAGCTTCCCAAATTTCGCACAGTCCAGTGAATCGACGTAAATCACTTCCCGGTCGGCAAGGTCCGTATCGAGTCCCGACTTCGAACCTGGAACTGCCTGCGGCAAGGCTTGATTGATGGCCTTGACCATTTCAATCCAGACGTCGCGATTGCGGGCGGGAATTGCCAATGCCGCGCCGACTTTCTCGGTCGCTTTAACCTGATTCTCTTTTTCGGTTTGCTCGGCAACGAAGCCACTACTTTTCGTGGCAACCTGATCGGCTTTACTGAAGGCCGGTTTGTACTTATCCGGTAGTACGGTTTCAAAGGCTCGTTCATGGCCGAAGAAATTCACACCGCAACCGAGCAGCAACGCGGCGGCCGCGGCGACGGCCCAGGGCTTCTTCGCCCGAATGATCCGTTCGCTGACGATTTCTTTCGGCAACAGGTTGGTATGAATCTTTGATTCGTTTTCGCCCTGAATGCACAGACCATAGCAGACGCCGTAGGCGAGCAGATTATCGCGAAAGGCTGGTGCGCTAACAATCGCTGGCCCGCCCAGGTTGCGGAACGACTCTAAACCCATCACCGGGTATTCAAGACTCTTGGCGAGAAAGCTTTGCAAGCCGGGGAGCTTGAGTGTGTTGCCCAACGCCAAGACCGATTTAATTTCGGCCTCTTTTTCCAAGTTGCAAAAAAAACTGAGTGAGCGATGAACTTCCGTCACGAGATCATTAAAGACGCCGCGCATGGCCTGATACAAGGCTTTGCGGTCTTCGGCAATGTTCGCATTGCGCTTGAGGTGTTCGGCCTTCGAGAAGGTCAGCTTCATCTCTTTGGAAAGAGCCTTGGTAAAATGATTCCCCCCCAGCGGGATACTCCGCTGCCACATCTTGTTGCCGTTGGTGACGACCAAATCGGTCGTATCAGTCCCCATCGACAGAACGACGACCCACTTATTGCCGCCGATTTCCTTTTTCAGAATCTCGTTGATCTGATCAAAATTGACAAAGTTATAAATCGCCACCGGCGACAATTGCACAATGTCCACTTCGATGCCCGCGTCTTGAAACGGCCGTAAGGCTTTGAAGACTTGCTCGCGCTTCATTGCGAACAGACCGACTTCCGTATCGAGCATGAAGCCATCTTCGACGACGCTGCCCGGCATCGTTTGATAATCCCAAATGACATCTTCCAGCGCGAACGGGATTTGCTGCTTGGCTTCGTACTTGACGAGGTCGGGAACTTTCTTGGCCTCGACCGGCGGGATTTTAATATAGCGAGCTAAGCCCGACTGTCCCGGCACCGAGACAGCGATTTTGTCTCCCTTGACATTATTGCGGGAGAGAAATGTCTTGATCGCTTCGGCGACAATGGCTGCGGCTTCGCTCGGGTCGGCCGCTTGTGACAGGATTTGCGGATACTCCACAAAGTCAAAAGCGTCGGCGACCAAACGTCCCTCTTGCTCATGCGGTGAACACCGCAAAGCTTTAAGAGCGCACTGGCCAATATCAATTCCCCAAACCGCATCGCTGATGGGCATGCGCAGGTTCCTCGAATTCTCCGCTCCTTGATCCAGCGACGGAAGATAAGTTTATGACCGTCGCAAGTCGTCTGGACCTGAAGGAACTTGTTCCACCAATTGAACCCAGTGATCGGACATGTCGTTGCGAAACGACGCGCGCGATTTTTTGACTTCAATCAGTAATGTCGTTCAGAAATGACGGCGAACGGATTCGTTCGCCGCCGCACGATTCGTACCCTTTTAATTTACCGACCCGGACTGGGCAAAGTCAACGAAGAACCCTGTTTTGGGCGAAAAATGCGGGGTAAATTCGCAGAATTGACCGGAATCGTCGGGTGGGTGCGGCGAACGGTGAGGCCGATAGCAAATGTCGGGTATGACCGTAGGGTATGCACCTGTGCGTACCAAGAGTTGGGCGGAGAAACAAATCAAGGTACGCATAGATGCGTACCCTACGGTTATTAGCCCGCTTTGCGGGGTGCTGGTGGTGTCTGGATGATCCACTTGGGAACCGGAATTGCCGAGTGTCGCGCGACCAGCATCAACAGGTCGATGCTCATCACCAAGATCGGAACCTCGGCGTCCAAATGCAACCGGCCTGACTGACGCAGGACGGAGAGAAAACTGGCCAGTATGAAGAACGGACCAATCACAGCGGTGAACTTGACAAATCCACCGACGACGAACGTCAACAACCCAATCACGGCGAGTCCGAGCGTCCAGACCCAATCGATGCCCGGTCAAACCCCGAGCGTTGTCGTCAGCCAACCCGCCCCGACCGCGATGAGTAGGATGGGAAAAATGAGTGTGGTTTTGCTGGGCGTCATAGGTGCGTTGGCTTTCGCGAGGGGATTTGGTTTTAGGTGGGGAACTATTCTTTTTTGAACATCGGCGGTTCTGGAATTTGATAGGCCAGCGGAAGGCGACCCCGTTCAGGTACCTTGTTGCGGGTTGTGAAGACAATTTCTTCGTGTCCGACACCTTTCGATTCGTCGATTACGTACACCAGATTGAGGTCGGGCGAATTGAGCGGTCGAGCGCGACTGGTGTAACCGTTTCCCTGCACGACGATGATCGCCAAAATTTCTTCGGCCGTCGCGTTCTGGACATCGATCACCATAAAACGGCTCATCGGGATGAGTGACCCGACAAGGTCCTGTTTTTGAACTCGGACGGGAATCGACGTGGCTTGCTTGAACGCCTCAATCGTTTCGCGAAACTCGCCCTTGAAACCGAAATCGAAATGCCCTTGCAGCTTGGCCGTGATCGGATGTCGATTGCGTTCGGTTGTGAGCAAGGCTTCCAGCCGCCGCACCTCCTGGCGAAGCTGTTCCGTTTCTTCGTCCTTGACGAGGAATCTCGCTTCGAGCTGGGCGACTCGCGCGAGAGATTCCTCATGCAGCCGATCAAGCTCTCCTCGGAGCGAATTGTTTTCCCCGTGCAGTGTGCGGTTTCCTTGTTGGAGCGTTTCAATTTCCGCCGCTGCGATTGCGGGGTCCGGCGGGGTAATTGGGGCAACCGGCTCGCCCACCTCGGGCGTTGAACTCGAACAGGCGTTCAAGAAGGGCAAGAGAATTCCGAACACGAGAGTCGCGCGTTGAATCACGGCCTGCTCCTGGTGATAAGGCCCCCGTAGCCCAATATAACTTTCCAATTTAACAATTACTGCGCCCCGTTCTTGGATATTTACTGCTTCACTGGCGCGGGGCGACTAACTGGTTAGGACAAAACCGGGGAAATAATTCAAGCCTACGACTGGCACAAAGGGGACTTTGGGACAAAGGGATAGTTGGCGAACGGCAATAAATTACCCAATCGACCTTGTCGAAAGTCTTGGTCCGCGCTATAATCCGCCCCGATTTGGATCGGTTCATCCGCCCAAATACAGGGTGGTTTTTCGCCCACTTTTACGGCCGATGTTGTCTTTTGGCAACATGGCGAAGGGAATGTTGTCCGAACGAAACAAGCCGCCAGCGTTTGGGGATTTTTGAGGACCGTGCTGTCCTTGTGGGCGGCAAAATCGTTCGGTTTTTGCCTTTGGCAAAAGGAGTTTGTTCGCAAGTTTTAATTCAGTTCGCCGCCGCCGCTGGCCGATGTTAAGGGTGTTAGATGTCCGTCCCCGCGAGGTCGCCCTCGACATGGAATGCGGTGCCGGTGAGTCCAGCAACTTTATGTTGGACGAGAATGTTTCGGCTGAGTGGGCTGTTGAAGCCTTTCGCCGAGGAATGGAATGGGCGACACTCTGTGCCCGTTTCCCTTGCTCGGAACCGGTTTCCACGCCACGAGATTCGTGCGACCTTTTCGATTTTTGCGGTCCTTTCGGACCACGTATCGCGAAACCGCGTTTCCACTCTGCTGCGGACATTTCTCGTCCCGGCCATTCCAACAGTCAACAATGTTTTGACAACGTGTTCTTCGGTCGGCGGCGTTCATTCGCCACGGATGCCGACCGCAGGATGAGTTGTCAAGGGAGATGGAACGATGCAAATCTACGGCCCTACTTATTTACACGGTGCCCAACCACTCAACGCCCCGCACACCACTCGTGCGGCCCAACCGAACTCGACTTCGCAGTCCGCGCAGCCGACGGACGAGTTGCAACTTTCCGAGGCGGGCCAACTAGCTGGCCGACTCGCCGAGATTCCCGACATCCGCGCCGACAAGGTCGCCTCGGCTCGGGCAGCGATTGCCAGTGGAACTTATGAAACGTCCGCCAAGCTCGACACGGCCTTGTCGCGACTGCTCGACGAAATTGGGTAAGACCCCTTTGCTGGCTGCTCCCTCTCTCATCGGGAGAGGCCCGGGAACTTGGGCTTCCTGCTCGACCATCACACTGATCCCGTGGCAGCGATTCAATCCCCTCGTACACGCGGCGTCTCGCCGCGTGTACGAGCAAGAAGCGGCGAGACGCCGCTTGCACAAGTAGACGACCGCAACGAGCGTTTTTTTGCCCTTACTTTTACGCTCTCTTACCGTTCGTATCTCTTCTTTGAGGCTCAATTTGAAGCCCGGCAAAACCATCCGTAGTTCAGAGAATCAACGGTTCGGAAATTGCCAAGCCTGACATGTCGCCAACTATTCACAGTTCGACGTGAACGCGGCTATAATAGAGGTCAAGGTTCCCAGCAATTTGCAAGTTGTTCACGAACAACAGCTTCTTGCCGCATCCTGGGTTGAAGATCGTTTGCCTTTCCGGCAAATGAGGGAACGCACGCAGGAATTCGCTCCATTAAATTTCCCGATTAAGCGTAAACCGCCCCCTTCTTGGAATTTTACGCTTGGATTGCGCGGCGCGACGAACCAATTGTTTGTGCAACTAGCAAGGTCATTGCGACCAGACCCCAATCAGACGTTCTAAAACTTACATTCACTCAACCACCATCTTTTCCCAAAGTTCACTATGATTTGCGTCGCCCTCGGCCGCGGCCGACATCGTCACATGATCGCCGAACATCGCCACCTTGTCGAGCAGGGTGCGCAGCTCGTCGAATTGCGGCTCGATTACATCGAAGGTCCGGTCAATTTGAAGCGGCTCCTCATCGATCGTCCCAGTCCCATCATCGCCACTTGCCGGCGACAGGCTGACGGCGGCAAATGGACCGGGTCCGAAACCGACCGCCAAATGTTGCTGCGCCAAGCCATTGTCGAAGGGGTCGAATATGTCGATCTCGAAGAGGACATTGCGGGCAGCCTGCCCCGCTTCGGAAAAACGAAACGAATCGTCAGCCTGCATGACTTTCGCCGCACGCCCGAGAATCTCGAAACGATCCACGCCCGCATGAGTGGGCTGAACGCCGACATCGTCAAACTTTCGACGATGGCCAATCATCCGCACGACAACTTGCGAATGCTCAAGCTGATTCAGCAGAGCAAAATTCCAACCGTCGGGATGTGCATGGGCGACATCGGGACTCCGTCCCGAATTTTGTCGAGCCGGTTTGGGGCCCCCTTCACGTATGCGACATTCAGTCAGGAGCGAGTTCTTGCGCCGGGTCAGTTGAGTTATAAAACGATGCGCGACGTCTATCGTTATGACGAACTCAATGCCGAGACGGTCGTCTATGGTGTGATCGCCGATCCGGTGGGACATAGCTTGAGTCCGCACATTCACAACGCCGCCTTGCGTCAGGCGGGAATGAACGCCGTTTACGTTCCGTTCCGTGTCCCGCCGGCGGATCTCGATCAATTCATTGCCGACGCCAAAGATTACGGAATTCAGGGACTAAGCGTGACGATTCCGCACAAAGAGGCCGTGCTAAAACATTTGACGAAGATCGACGCGGCCGTCAAGGCGGTCGGTGCGGCCAACACGCTCGTCTTTGCTGGCAGCAACGTGCAGGGCTTTAACACCGACTATCAAGCCGCCATGAGCAGCCTTGAAGAAGCCGTCGGCATGGACTCCACCGGCCCCAATAAACTCAAGGGAAAAACGGCTCTCGTCCTCGGAGCGGGCGGCGCAGCGAAAGCCATTGCCGCCGGACTCAAACGGAGAGAAGCGAATGTCGTCATTGCTAGCCGCACTCTCGAGCGGGCACAACAACTGGCCGACCGGCTCGAGTGCAAGGCGGTTGAGTGGGCACATCGACACTCCGTCTCGCCGGAAATCGTCGTCAACTGCACGCCGGTCGGGATGCACCCCAACCTCGACGACACTCCGTTTGATAAGCGGGAAATGAAACCGTCGATGGTCGTCTTCGACACGGTTTACAATCCGGAAAATACGCTCCTCATTAAAGACGCGCGCAGTCGAAACTGCACGATTGTGACGGGCGTCGAGATGTTCATTCGTCAGGCCGCACTGCAATTCCAACTTTTCACCGGCGACGAAGCACCGCATGAGTTGCTCCGCGAAGTCCTCAAGCGCGTCATCGGCCCCGCGAAGACGTGAGAGGAAACTATGAACATTGAACATTGAACATTGAACAGTGAACATTGAACAGTGAACAGTGAACAGTGAACAGTGAACAGTGAAAACCACACTCCGATTTCCCCATTTATCGTTTCCCATTTTGCATTTTGACTTTTGCGTTCCCTTGTTCACTGTTCAATGTTTCCCCATGCTCTTCCTCATCGGCTATCGCGGAACCGGCAAAACGACCGTCGCTCAGCGACTGGCCGAGCGGTTGCATTGCGCCTGGGTTGATGCGGACGTCGAGCTAGAACGGCGGGCGGGGAAAACGATTGCCCAAATTTTCGCCGAGCAGGGCGAGACCTCGTTTCGCGATCTTGAATCAAAGGTTGTTGCCGAATTGGCGACCAGAGAGAATACGATTGTCGCGCTGGGCGGCGGGGCCGTCCTGCGCGAGGAAAATCGCCGGGCCATCACCGGGAAAGGGTTGATTGTCTGGTTACAGGCCGACGCCCAAACGCTGTTTGACCGTATTCATTCGGACCCGACAACGGCGGAGCGGCGGCCGAATTTAACGGCCCAGGGGGGCCTGCACGAAATTGAGGAAGTTCTCCGCCAGCGAGAGCCGATCTATCGAGATACGGCCGACTTGGCCCTCGATACAGCCCACCATTCACCCGACCAAATTGCCGAGATGATCCTCCGCCACCTTGCTCAATGGCCACCTGTGGGAGATTCCGCGTGAATGGTTGGCTCGCCTTGTCGCTCGAGGTTCGCCTCGCGATATTGTTCGTGGTCGGAGCGATGGTTGGCGGTTTCGTCAATTGGGCGATCTACTCGCTCGCCTATTTTTCCCGACCGATCAGCCCCTGGTCCGCTCCGCCGAAGGAACTCAATCGGCGAACGTGGCGAGATCGAATTCCCGTCGTCGGGTGGTGGTTCTTGCGCCGCGAG